>JAJYLL010000169.1 GCA_021787735.1 Acidobacteriota bacterium
ATACGCTCGATTAATGAGCTTCGAACTTCCCCCGGCAAACTCCGTGGCTGCATCCTCGAATCCGACCTCCCTAATTTTTTGCCCTGAGTCGTTGCATTATTTATGCAGAGATCAATAACTCCAGGGAAACAGATTTCCCCGAAGTCCCTTTCGAGTCCTGAGGAGATATCGGGCCGATCACCGGCAACATTATTCAGTTCATTGGGATATTTTTCAAGATCAAACAGTTGCTTCGGCGCGCCACGCTGAAGGCTCCCCTTGTAGACCCGATTTTCAGATGTATGTTACCTTGATGCTTTCGATTACTCTTGCAGGTTGCGAAAGGCTGTAGTAGCTTGCAGGTTATCAAAAAGCAACTTTGACTTGGTTGTGTCAGATTGACACCGCTCATTCAAAGAATTTCCAGGCTTTACCCTGCGGGAGTGTTCCATGATGACTCGGCGTGAATGGTTGGCGGGGATGCTGGCCTCTGCTGCCGGAACAAAGGCATGGGCCAGAATTGCTGGTGGCGCCGTTGACGCAAACAGGCGGCCAAAGATCGCCGCGGTCACAACAATCTTCTTCAAGTACTCCCACACGCAGCACATTGTGGACCGCTTCCTTTTCGGCTACGGCTGGAACAGCAAATTTCATCATCCACCCATTGACTTGGTCGCGCTGTATGTCGATGAGGTAAAAAGCGACGATTTAAGCCGCGAGCGGGCCAAACTGTTTCCGAGCATGAAAATTTACCCCTCGATTCACGAGGCGCTCACCCTGGGCGGCAGCAAGCTGGCGGTTGATGGCGTGCTTCTGATCGCTGAACATGGCGACTATCCTTATAATAAAATCCACCAGAAGCTTTATCCTCGTTATCCGTTCTATGAACAGATCGTGAAGGTATTCAAAGACAGCGGCCGGGTTGTTCCCGTTTATAACGACAAGCATCTTTCCTGGAACTGGGACTGGGCCCGCAAGATGTACGACACCTCGCGAAGCATGGGATTTCCGCTGATGGCCGGATCGAGCCTTCCGGTCACCTGGCGAACGCCCTCGTTTGAGATGCCGTCGGAGGGACGCGTGCAGGAGGCGGTTTGCGTGGGCTACGGCGGAGTCGACAGCTACGATTTCCACGCGCTTGAAACGCTGCAATGCATGGTGGAGCGGCGCCAGGGCGGAGAAGTTGGCGTGAAGTGGCTGAAGGCGTACCGCGGCGAGGATTTCCGGAAGGCGTACAAGGAAGGTGTGTGGTCGAAAGACCTGATGAAGGCGGCCCTTTGCCGAAGCCATACTCTGACGCCTGCGCGTCCTACATTTAATGACATTTTCCCCACCGATGATGACATGCGGCGGCTGGTTAAGGACCCGGTCGCCTATCACTACGAGCACCTGGATGGCGTGCGGTGCACCATGCTGCTGATGAACGGGCTGGTGCAGGACTTTAACTTTGCCGCCCGCATCGATGGCCGCCCTGGAATTTTCTCCACGCAGATGTATCTGCCCATGCCGCCGGCCCGTACCTCGCTGGCGAACTTCTTCAGTCCTCTGGTGCACTACATCGAGAAGATGATCCTGACCGGCCGGACCTCTTATCCGGTGGAGCGGACGCTGCTGACCACCGGCCTGACGGCGGCCGGAATGGAAAGCCTCTACACCGGGAAGCGCTTTGACACTCCGCATTTGAAGATCATCTATCAGCCGACGAAAGAATCCACTTTCTGGAGAACCTAGGTCCCATGCCTCGCCGCATAGCCGTTATTACAACCGTTTACCGGTATCTTTCTCACGCCCAGCATATTGCCGACCGCTTCCTGGTGGGCTATCCCCATGCCGGGGAGTGGCACCGTCCGGACATGAAGGTGGTCTCGCTATATGTCGATCAGAAGCCGGAAAACGATCTGAGCGCTGAGCGCGCCCGGGAGTTTGGATTTAACGTCTATCCCACCATTGCGGAAGCGCTACGCTGCGGCGGCGATAAGCTGGCCGTTGATGCCGTTCTGATTGTTGCCGAGCACGGCGATTATCCCAGGAACGAGAAGGGACAGATCCTCTACCCGCGGTATGAGTTCTTCAAGCAGGTGGTGGATGTGTTCGAGAAGGACGGCCGCGTAGTACCGGTCTACAATGACAAGAACCTTTCCTACAGTTTCAAGAAGGCGCAGTGGATGGTTGCCACCGCCCACCGAATGAAGTTCCCCATGCTGGCGGGATCGAGCCTGCCGGTTACTTGGCGATTGCCGGACATCGAACTGCCGCTCGGATGCGAGATTGAGGAGGCGTTGATGGTGGGCGTGGGCGGCTCAGACGCCATGGACTACCACGCGCTCGAAGGAATGCAGTGCATGATTGAGCGTCGCAAAGGCGGTGAAGCGGGTGTTAAGGCTGTTCAGATGATCACCGGTGATGCGGTGTGGAAGGCGGGCAGGGAAGGCCGCTGGTCGAGAGATCTGCTGGAGGCCGCGCTCTCTCGCAGTGACACGCCGCAAGGACTGACGCTGAAGGATGGCCGCACGCAAGATCTGCTGGCAAACGACACGTTGCAGAAACTGGTGGCGGACCCGGCAGCCTATTTTATTGAGCACAATGACGGTCTCCGCACCACGCTCCTGATGCTGAACGGCGCGATCAAGGACTTCAACTTTGCCGCGCGAGTAAAAGGTATGCCGCAGATTCAGTCCAACCAGTTCCTTCTTACCCCTGAACCGAACGTAACCTATTCCGCATGCCTGGTCAGCAAGATTGAAGAAATGTTCGCGACCGGCATCGCCCCCTACCCGGTGGAGCGGACACTCATGGTCAGCGGAATTTTGGAGAGCTGCCTGACTTCAAAATACGAAGGAGAGAAGCGGCTTGAAACGCCTTACCTTCAGGTGCGCTATCACGCGCCCGCAAAGTCCCAGCGCGCCCACGAATAAATTCCATATTTGCGGAAAGGCGTTCGCGGTTCAATTACGCGCTTTCTGAGCACGAGCGTCGAACGGATGTGTGAGGCCTGTCAGCGCAGAGCACATCTGAGCCGAACTCCGGTTGCGCAGGGACAAAGGCTGCCTTCTTATAAGGGGGTTTGTGTCCTCTTGCTTATGCCTTGGTGTTGGCTTTGTGCAGGTCCAGGACGTTCACTGAAAATCCTGTCACCTGGTTGGCTGCGAGTTTGATGTCCCGAGTTTGCGCGCCGATTCTTACCCCGATTCGCTTTAGGGGACGGCGGGTTTCGCTGATTTTGTTCCGCTCGATCACGGCTTCTTTCGTGACGCCTCTCACGTCCACTGCCACTCCTGCTTCCCCACCGTTGTCGATGATTTGGTTTCCCTCCAGCCTGTTTCTGTCAGGGGAGTAGGCTGGATCGTCTCCCACCTTTTCGAAAATTACTCCGACTTTGCCGCTGCTCCGGATTGCGTTGTTTCGTACCACGTTGTCGGTATCTTTTTCGCCCAGCCGGACGCCAAACTGCGAATTTCCAAGAATCACATTGTCTTCCACCAGCCCGTACCGCACTCCCCAGCAGAAGTAGAAGCCGATGTAATTGTTCTCCAGCCTGTTGTGGCGGGCGATGGGCCGTTGCGAGCCGGTGCCGGAATGGATGCCGAAGCCCACGTTGTCGTGGCAATGGCAATCTTCGATCAATACATCGTTACAGGTCTGTGCGCTGATGCCATCGGCACAGGATTCACGTGAGATGACATTGCGCATTTCAATGCGGTTGCTCTTGTTCAGCCAGATTCCTCCCAGGATGTTGCCCCAGTTATGCCAGAGTGACTCCTGTTTAGCCCGGTTACCATCCAATGCGATGTTCTCAATCCGCACGTCTGAGACGCCATCTACGTTGAAAAGCGGGAAGAGCGTACCGATAGTTGCTTTGCCTTTCACCGTGAAGTCATCGTCGCCCAGTGGCTTGTTCAATTTGAACCGGTTCCCGTCGCGCGCCACGAGCGAACGTTGGATGAACCAGGCGCCCCGGTGCCATTCGTCGATCACCTGAAGGCAAACGCCGTCCCCGACTTGGAAGCCGCTGGGATCGGCCAGCACAACTTCGTCTTGCCATGAGGTAGAATCCTGCGCCAGACTGGTTTTGACTTCCGGTTCCTTGATCAGAACCGAGTCCTGACCGCTGCCAAGAATTCGCACGCCGGATCTCAATGAGACGGAGTTGCGCATGCGATAAGTGCCGGGAAGAATATGGACCGTGCCCCCGCCCCATCCGGCGATGTAGTCCACCGCCGCCTGAATCACTTTCTCACTAGTGCCCATCAAGTCTGCTTGTTTGGGTCCGACGGTGATGCTGAGGGAATCCCACCTGGATTTGGCTCCAGCAGCGGGGGCCGCTGTGTTTGCCGAGGGTTGCTCGTTTGCCTGGCTTGGCGGCACAATGGCGGCCCCGGCCAGGATTGCTGCCGCTCCAATGAAACCTCGGCGCGTGTAGCTCATACGATCAGGGCTTGCCATGAAAGATCTCCTTCGCAGCGTTATTAACGGGTTCCTTTTAAGAAACGGTCAGCGCACCTTGATGACTAAATAGCGGAACGGCGGCTTCACGGCCTTGTACCAGTGGGGCACCCCAGCCGGAATGATAATGATGTCCTCCGGGCCAAGATGATGCGTCGTGCCGCCCTCGATCGACTTGCCACGGATCTCATCAGGCGCTGTATCGTGTCCGTCAACCACCTTCCCGCCAGTGACAAAGGTTGCAGTGCCTTCGACAATGTAGAAGATGTCGGTATCTTTTGCGTGCAGTTCAACCTCTCCAGCGCCTTCGCGACTTGCTGTAAGTACCTGGTAAACAGCCTTCCCTGCATTGCCCTCGGTCAGCTTTTCACCCTTCGCAAAGGCGGCGTCCACCTGCTGGTGCGGGTAGTATTGCACCTTGGGCGATGACGGTTCCTGAGCTGCGTTGACCTTGATGGCACACACCATCATTACGGCGATAACGGAGAACCCCCAAAACGTGTGGTTCAGTATGTTCATTCCTGGTCACCTCACTTTTACAAGCAGTTTATGGTTCTTCAATCCTTGCAAGCCCGGCCTACCTACGCGATGCCGGAGCCTTCGAGAAATCATATACGAAAATACCCCGGCCGACCCCGGCAGGATCTCCCACCTTGGCCATCTGGAAGGCCATGTACCGCCCATCATCGCTGATGACCGGGTTCGACGCTTTGTAGCCGGGATAATCGTTAAAGTAAGTGAGCCGTTCAAAATGCGCTGAGCCGTCCAGGCGCAGTTTGTAAATATCAATGTTCTGCGAACCACCTTTGCCGATGTGCCGGTTTGATTCAACGCAGGCATATAGGCCGTCGGGGAAAATTCCTTCAGGCTCTTCATATGTCGGAGACTTGGAGTAGTCCGTAATCTTGCCGGTTTCCAGATTGATCCCCATCACCTCGGTTCCGCGATATCAGTAGGCGAAAATGTAAGTTCCTTTTCGTCCGGCGGGCGAAAGTCCTGGGTCTCAAGGCTGGCCCTGAAAGGGAGATTGCGGCTGTCGAGCACCAATTTCTTATCTACAGCTTCGGGACTCCGTTGTCATATCGGATACTTGCCATCCAGATTTGGGAAACGCCTTCCGGCAAGTCCTGCGGATTGGTTTCGTCATTGAGAGTCCAGGCGATCTTCAGATGTTTGCGTGACACGGCAGGTCCTTCCACACACTTTGTCCCCAGCGCAACCGGCGGCCCTTGCAGATTTTTGTTTTGCACCCACTGCTCGGCATTTTTCGTGCGGCTGGGCCAGGGATCTTCAGGGTCAAAGTGGCGCGCGCCGGAAAGCAGAATGTCGCCATTGCTCAGATAGAGCGCCCGCGTGTAGCCTGCATTGAAATAATTCAGCGTCACTGGCCGAATGATCTTTGTGTCCATATCCACCGTGAACGCCTGGCCGAACGTCCTTTCAAGAAAGAGAATCTTTTTGCCTTCGAGCGACCAGTCCGCGCGCTCGCCGAAATAGGTCATTTGCGTGATCCAGAGGGGAAGGTGGTGCGCAGGAGCGCCGGTCTGTGCTTCTTTGTGGGGCGCTGCGTTGCCCGCCTGGCCCGGCTGATGGTTTATCTAGTGCGGTTAGGAGGCCCCCCGGCTCTGCCGGGGTGGCAGTAGAAGTTTGACATTTGCAGGAGTCCATCGCGGAAACTCCTTAACGTGAGCCGCTGAAGCACACGAAAAGGAGATCCACGATGGACGAGAGAG
>JAJYLL010000059.1 GCA_021787735.1 Acidobacteriota bacterium
CATGCTGGAAGGGTCTCGACAGCGCCTGCCGCACCTACACGATGTTTGGCGTGATGGTGGACGGCGGCTACGCGGAGTATGTGAAAACGCCGGCAGTGAACGTGATTCCCATTCCGGGCGACTTGAACTTTGATGAAGCTTCCGCCGTACCGCTCGTCTTCCTTACCGCCTGGCACATGCTTTTGGGTCGCGCCAGGTTGCAGCCGGGAGAAGATGTGCTGGTGGTCGGAGCAGGGTCAGGCGTGGGCAGCGCCGCCATCCAGGTGGCAAAGCTTGTGGGCTGCCGGGTGATTACCACGGCGGGTACGGACGAGAAACTCGCGAAAGCACGTGCTCTGGGTGCCGACGAGGGCATTAATCACACGCAGCAATCCATCGTAGAAGAAGTGGCACGCCTGAGCGACAAACGAGGTGTGGACGTGATTGTCGAGCACGTTGGCCAGGCCGTGTGGGAGGATTGCTTCAATTCGCTTGCCACCTACGGGCGCATGGTAACCTGCGGCATCACAAGCGGCAGCGAGGTCAAGCTGAACGTCCAGGCGCTGTTCGGGCGGCAGCGAACTGTCCTGGGTTCGTTTATGGGCGGCAAAGGAGAATTAATGGACGTGCTCAAACTGATTGGCGAGCGCAAATTGAAGCCCGTCATTGATTCCGTCTTCCCGCTGGCCGAGGCACAGGTAGCACAGAAGAAAATGGAAAGCCGGGACTTCTTTGGGAAAATTCTGCTGCAGCCGTGAGACGCTGCGGTGACGAAGTTTCCGATTGGGCCTTCCATCTGCCGGTGGCCTGCTCCCAAATGCGCAGTGCAACGAATAGCAGGGCGATTACTAAAACCATCATGATAAGGAACATGGTTAGCCGGTAAAGCCAGCTTTGCGGGTAAAGCCGCTTGTACTCGCTTGAGAGGCGATTCGACCACCTGGGAACCAGTGTATGGGGAATCTTGCCTCCAGTCGGTAGGTCGCTGTTCACCTTGAGGATCATTTGGTGGTAGAGGCCGAACGCAGGAAGATATGCAGCTATGAAACTAATAAGAAGAATTGTTTCGGATTTGCCCATTGATCCGGCTCGTTCTACCCGCGCCGCAGGTAAGCGGAAATCAAAATCACAGTCATGGCGAGCCCGAAGGCGATGGAGAGCCACATGGAGCGGCGCTGTCTGAACCTTTCAAAGATGCCGAGTGGAATGGTGAGGAACAGAACGATGGCGAAGACAAGGAATGCAAGGACGATCTTGATGGTCAGAAACGTCCAGTACGGGCCCCAGGGGACCAACCAGACCAGCTTGACGTTGTAAAGGCCCGAAGCCACCAGCAGAATAATTACAGACCATGTGACCCATCGGAATCTCCCCAGCACGGCCCTCAGCAGCGCGCCCCGCTGTTCGTCTTTCAGCACGCCCACGGAGGGATACAAAATGAACAAGAGGAATGCCATCCCTCCTACGCCGACAACGGCTGAACTGACGTGGACCCACTGTACAAACGTGGCCATTCAACCTCCCTTCAAGGAGAAGTTAAGTTTCCGCTTGTTGCGCCGGTGTCCGAAGATTGCTTTCACAAACTTCAGAACTGGACCATTCCAAGTGCGTCAGAAGAATCGCGCCGCCTTGCCCATAACGCAGCGGCCGTTCCGTCGTTTACAGGCTCAAAAACGCCGGCACTAAGAGTGGCTTTCGGCCAGCTTGTCGATTTGTTGCGCAAGATCAAAATCCTTCTGGGTTACGCCGCCTTCACTGTGCGTGGAAAGCGAGATGCCAACAACATTGTAATTGATGGTGATGTCCGGGTGATGCTGCGCCTTTTCGGCCGCTTCCGCGATCTTGTTCACCAGGCCGATGGCAGGCACAAATGACTTAAGCGTATAGCGCTTTTGAATGGACTTTCCCACGAGCGACCAGCCACGCATCTCTTTAAGCTTTTCGTGAATTTCAACCTTGATGAGTGCCGCCACTGCGCCTCCTTTCCCTTGCCCGTTTCGGACTTGAGTATAGAAAGCCAGGCAACTCAAGTCAACCAAAGCTCGGGATAGGAGATAGAGGACTTTGAAACCGGCCCCCCTTTCGCGCCTCTTTTACCTGTTTGTGGATAGGCTATAGAAGAGTCCAAAAGTGCACTCCACTTCATCGTATTCCGGCCTGATTGTTGTAGAATTTCGTCCTGCGGGTGATGGGCGAGAGTGCATCTGTTGATCTCCTGGGGGGATTGCGAAATGACATATCTTAAACCGGGAATGTATCGTCGCGCATTTGATTGGCGACTTTCTAGAACAAGCCGCGAGTCAATACCTAACGTCGCAGACACATATGCGGCCTTGTCCTCAGATGACTACGCGGAGATTTTTGAAGATTATCTAAGGATAAGCAGGGTCCGGAATGCGCCGATGGGTGAACCGGGGCAAGGGTGTAACATCAGGTACAGGCGCTGTTTAGTCTGCGATAACCCGCTTGAAGTTGAGCCCCGCCCAAGAGAGTCACGCTTTTAGGCTTTTCGTGCCTCGCTTTTCCCTCGTGCCTACCGCCCGGCCCTCGCGACGACAAACTCCTGAGTCGCCCGATTTCCATCTGTATCGGTCACCGTTAACTTACAATGCAGCTCTTGAGCAGTCTCGGGAGGCGTATCCCTGATATATAGCGGGAGAATTCCACATTTCACGTTGTGCGCCTGGACCACCATGGACTTTTGGTCGAGGAGTCCGGTGAGTCCCAACCCGAAATTCGTTTTATAGCTCTGAATATTCGTACGGACCTCGGCGTGAAGGTGCGGATAGCTTTTCATCTCCTTGATGAATAATTCAAATTCAGAAATAACGGAATTGACGTCACCTTTGTTCTCGATAGTGAGAGGAAAAAGAAAATAAGCCCCAAGCACCTTGGATCGTTCATTCCTATCGACCTCGATGTAATACTTGGAGTCCGTCCCAGGCAGAATTATTAGCTGCGGTCGCCTCGATTTAAAGTTCTGGAGTTCTGCATTCAGAGCCTCGATTTGTTGTTCTTTCCGCCGGTAGAGGACAAGCGATGCAAGAGCCCAAGAAACCATCGCAACAGTTAGGGGAATCCAGTGGTAGCGTTCGCTCACACCGTTCAATGGATAGACAAATGTAGCGATGGACACAACCGTCAGTACAACGCAGGTCGAGGACCAGAAGCTGGAAAATAACTCTCGCAAGAACTTAGGCAAATCGCTCATTGGCAAAGTAGATTAGCGCATTAGTGCCCGAGGGGCAACGGCCATGATTACACATTAGCTGTTTTCTTATCGCACTGTTTGAAACCTCTATCTCCTAGCAATCCTGAATCAGACGCGCTCGGGGCCGCGCCGTCCTGAATTGCAGCACAATTGTACAAAATCCCTCGCGGGGGGTGCACTTTTGAATCGCCCTATCTCCTATCCCGTCAACCAAAGCTCGGGAGCCGGAGGTTCGGAACAATGAAAACCCAGGTGCCTATTGCCGTGAAATCCGGCGACGGGTATATTAACAGTCTGGTGGGGGTAAAGAAGGAAACTTCCGCTGGATTGAAATAAGTATATTTTACGCAGGCAAATCAACATTGCTCCGGGGCCAGGCGCAATTCAGGGAGATCGCATGCAAGAGGTTGGAACCCGCTCCAGCCAATATGGTTTAGAGCGATACGACATTCATAACGTCAACGAAGTCTTCTGGAATCTTCCCACATCGGCCCTTTACGAACATGTCGTACGGCGGCGAGAGGGTCTGCTGTGTCACGAGGGACCGCTGGCCGTCACCACAGGCCACCACACGGGCCGCTCGCCCAATGACAAATTCATCGTCCGTGAGCAAAGCAGCGCACACCAGATCTGGTGGGGAAAGGTAAACCGACCTTTTGACCCTGCAAAGTTCGATGCCCTTTATCACCGCCTGCTTGCCTACTTGCAGATGAAGGACCTCTACGTCCAGGATTGTTTCGCAGGCGCCGACCCCCAATACCGAGTGCCCATACGCGTCCTCACTGGCACGGCATGGCACAGCGTGTTTGCGCGTTCGATGTTCCTTCGTCCGGAAAAGGGAAAAACTGTTGACCATGTGCCCGAGTTCACAGTAATCGATGTACCTCAATTTCATGCCGTTCCCAAAGTGGACGGAACGAACTCCGAGGCATTCATCATTCTCAACTTTGGCCGACGCCTTGCAATCATCGGAGGGACAAGCTACGCCGGAGAGATCAAGAAGACGATGTTTTCGGTGATGAACTACCTGATGCCTCAGGCCAATGTCCTTTCCATGCACTGTTCGGCCAATGTCGGGGCAGCCGGAGACGTCGCGATCTTCTTCGGCCTTTCGGGAACGGGTAAGACCACCCTCTCGGCCGATCCTGAGCGCCAACTGATCGGCGATGATGAGCACGGTTGGAGTGATCGTGGCATCTTCAATTTCGAGGGTGGCTGCTATGCCAAGGTCATTCGACTGTCGGCTGAAGCCGAGCCGGAGATCTATGCTTGCACGCGTCGTTTCGGGACAGTCCTGGAAAATGTCACACTGGACACCGAGACCCGGATGGTTAACCTCGACGACGATTCGCTGACCGAGAATACCCGTGCCGCCTACCCGATTTCTCATCTCGACGGCTTTGCGCCGAGCAGAGTCGGTGACCATCCCAAGAACATAATCATGCTGACCTGCGACGCTTTCGGCGTGATGCCGCCCATCAGCAAACTGACCCCGGCACAGGCCATGTACCATTATCTCTCCGGCTACACTGCCAAAGTGGCTGGAACAGAAAAGGGGGTGGGGAACGAGCCGCAGGCGACCTTCAGCGCATGCTTCGGCGCGCCCTTCATGACCCTTCACCCGATGGTCTACGCGGAAATGTTGGGGGAACGAATCCGCAAACACCGGGCTAACTGCTGGCTGGTGAACACGGGTTGGACGGGTGGCCCATACGGGGTCGGGCACAGGATCAAGATCGCTTATACGCGCGCGATGATTCGCGCCGCGCTGAGCGGGCACCTGGACAAAGTGAAGTTCGAGCAGGATCCGGTTTTCGGGGTTCACATCCCCAGCGAGGTGCCGGGAGTCCCCTCAGAAGCCCTCCAACCACGCAATCTGTGGAACGACGGTCCTAGCTACGATGCTAAGGCACGGGAACTGGCTCAACGGTTCGCACAGAATTTTGAGGAGTACAGCAACGTTTCTGAAGAAATTCGCGCATCCGGTCCGAGGCCAGACTTTGTGGCGTCGTGAGGTCCGGCTGGCCATTGGATTTATGAGCGGTTGGCGGTATGTTTCCAGTTGACTGTAAAGCCATCACGGAAATCCTAGTTAATTGCCCGTGATTGTTGGCCTCACCGGAAGTGGCGGGTTTAAGCCTCCATGCCTAGCTGGCAGGCTGGGGACTTTTCGAACCGAGCCGATCGAGATAGTCCAGCGCTTGCTGGACCCGAAGGTTCATGGCAGGGTCGTCGAACAGGACGACTTCGCGTTTTTGTATCGGTTTCCTGACGGGACTCTTCACAGGCTGTGTCTTGAAAGTCTCCAAGAGCTTATTGAACGAGGATTCAACGCTTTTGGCTGCCTGATCAAGACCGCCGCCAAGTTCATTGTTGAGCCCGCTCTCACATTCCGTGGTGGAGTCATCAGCCGCCTTCGACCGCTCCGCCGACATCTGTGCAAGAGAATCAGCCCTCAGCTCTTGCACCGTCTCTTCCAGTTTGCTGATTTGTACCTGGATTGTGCCGAGGGTTCCCTGGAGCCTGCCTCGAACCATTTGCTCCTGTTGGGCAAACAGGAGTTCGACTTTATCGGAAAGAGATTTTTCAAGAGTGGCGTTTGATCGCTCCGTTGACAGCCGCTCAAGAGAATCCACCTGCTGCAGACGGATTTGTTGCAGAGCCTGTTCAAGCGTACTAATGTGCGCCTGGATGGGGCTCAGTGCTTTCTGAAGCCTGTCCTGAACAAAATATTCTTGTTCGGCATAAAGGGCCTCAACCTTTTTGGAAAGTGACTTTTCGATTGTCGAGGTCAGACGCTCCTCGGACAACTGTGCTGCTGGCTCGGCCTTCTGTTCGCGGCTTTGCTGCACAGTTTGTTCAAGCGTATTGATCTGAATATGGAGCGAGCTAAGGATTCTCTGAAGTTGGTCTTGAACCAGCCGCTGCTGTTGGGCAAACAGGCCGTCAACCTTTTGGCTAATAGACTTCTCTAGCCTGGCTACCACTTCTCCAACACGAGGTTCCACCAACTTCTCAATTTCGGCAGGGTTCTGCAATCTTGCTCGGAGTTCGGCGTCAACCTCTGTCCTAACCTGGGTTTGGATGGAACTTAGTGTTCCATGGATCTCGTCCTGAAGCAGTCTTTGCTGTTCAGTAAACAGGCGGTCAAACTTTTCATGTAGCGACTTTTCCAGTCTGGCCGCCGAATCCTTCACACTGGGTTCCACCAACTTCTCAATTTGCGCCGGCAACTGCAATATTTCACGGAACTCAGCGTCAACCTGTGTGTTGACTTGGGCCTGGACGGCGCCGAGAGCTCCCTGGAGCTTGTCCTGAACGAACTGTCGCTGTCCGGAAAATAGATGTTCAATCTTTTGGGAAAAGGAATGTTCAAGGCTGCCTACTGCTTCCCTGACCGCGGGTTCCACCAACTTCTCAATTTGCGCCGGGGACTGCAATTTTTCTTGCAACTCGCCGGCAACATGGGCGATCCGGCCATCCATTACCTCATTTTGGACCACGTCTAACGCGGACTGAATCTGCTGCTTTGCGCGTTTCGACAGTTCCTCAGTCGTCTTTATGGAAAACCCTTCAAGTTCATTCCGGAATCGATCTTTCAGAGTTTTGATGTCCAGTGGAGGCAGGAGCGCTCGGTCATCCTCAAGACCCGCAGGCAGGCCTGGAAGTTCAACGCCCGAAAGGCCGGCAATAGCCCTCAGAACCTCGCGCATTGTCTGTTGTATTTGCTCGATATCCTGTTTCCAAGGTTGTTCGGGTTCCCTCAGGTCGGTTACATGATTAGGCCGGTTCGCATCTTTGGATCCGCTACCCCTGCGAACTGCGCGAAGTTCCTGATCAAGAGAATGTAATCCCCTCATGTTGTTGCATGCCACTGCTCAGGCGCGCTTGGCGCTCTGCCTCATCAAGTCCGGACGCTTAGTCAGCGATCCAATGACTCCAGTGGCATCCTCCTTTCGTTTTGGCGGCGCATTGACATGTGCATATTGTGCGATTCGAGGCCACCATGCTCGATTGAATCCCGCTGGCGCTGGACTGGGATTGACATCGAAAAACGCGGCGGATTTGTTGCAGTTGCAACTGAAGAGGTTTTGAAGGCTACCCCGCTTTCCCCTTTCCGGGTTCTCTCCCTCATCAGTGACAACATAAGTGGAAGAGTGGTACTTATGGACTACTTAGTCAAGGAACTGCGGTAGTAGAACTTTAGTGCCATGCGAAATCAACGCTTGATCAAGCTTGTGAGGATAGACCGCCCCATATTAAAGCTCGCAACGCTTTCGGTCAATTGCCCCATCATTCTCAGAGAGTTACTATTGGGCTACTCGCGCCTCCGTCAGGGGCAATGACGATGGGTAGTTGATGCTGAAGGATACGGCAAGTTGCGTTCCAATTAACGGCGTGGCACCCCTTATCCATATTGTATTGTCCTTTGTTTTGCACGGGTTAGTTCATAAGCTAACATAATCCCTAATGACTCTCAAAACCGCGCCCGGGCGCCTGAGCAGGCCCGAGCGCCGTGGCAATCTCTGAAGGAGTTGACCGTGGACAATGCCATCGAGCCGGAATTGGAAATCTTCCAGAGTGGCCACCTTCCGGCTCGTCACCCGAGCGCGCGTGTGGCTGCGAGTCCGTCCTGTGCCTACGCGGGACGGTTGAGACTTTTCGGTTTGGTCGCCACAGCAGCAACCTTTCTTTCCGTAGGGCCGAGCCGGGTGTTGGCTGCTTCCCAGAGATACTGGGTGCCGAAGGCACCTGATTTTTCAACAATGGCCAACGATGGCCAGACCTACAGCCCTGAGTACCTGAAAGGTAGCGTAGTCCTGCTGTATTTTTGGGCAACCTGGTGCCCGTATTGCCGCAAAGCTGTGCCTCACATGAACGACCTTGCCAATGAATACGCCAGCGCGTCTTTCACCATAATCGGCATCTGCGGCAGTAAAGAGACAGAAAGCTGGCGCACATACATTAATGATCATCGGATGTAGTGGCCGCAGTATTTTGACCTGAATCGCAAGATTGCACATCTATTCGGAGCCAGAGGCGTGCCCAATTTCTCCCCGATTGACAAGAATAGGCACGTTGTTTATCACCAGATGGGTTGGGACGACTCAATGCCGAGCGAGTTGGAAATGGTCATTGATCGAGCACTGGACGTGCCCAGCCAGTAGTACGCTGCAATCCTGCTATTCGGAGCAATTCTTTCGTTTGTGGGGCTCACCGCCTTTTGTCTCTAAGGACTTACCGCAAGATATTTGGCTGGACTTGCTCGCGGACTCTCCGGAGTCGTGGGACAATGATTTGCGGTGCCGACCGGCAGGGTCTGCGATATGCCCAATTAAACTTACAGCCCTTCGGGCAGAGTTTAAGGATTTGCCCGGGAACTTGAATCGATCAGGGAGGCAGAAAGCCACTGGAACTTTAGTACCATTGAACGCTAATAACCAGGCAGTTATCATTGGCATCTTAATCGCCGGAGGGAGGAGAATGGCAGGCGTCCGATGCAGGTCGGTGAAAGGTATATCCTAACGATTGAAGGTCGTCCCCTTATCCTGAAGGTTCTGAATACGCTTTCGACGGGCCAGGACTCCCAGGGCGGAGAAACCCTCGGAACGCTCAAGAGGCTTGAGGAATTCGCGAAGGAGGGTTGCGGGAGCCTGATTCTGAAGCTGGACACCATAGAAGAATTGCTTGGCGGAAGCCCCCAGGGCGTTAGAAGCGTTCGAGCTAGCCTTATCGGGGGAGTTCTGTTTGTAACGTGTCAAGTCACCTCACGGGAGGCCCTTCGAATTAAGGTGCTTACGCGTCGTCACTTCCATCCGAAGCACCTGATTTCGAATTTTGATGTCTTATTTTCGTCCGCCGCCGCGAGGTTAAGAACTGCCATTTCGCGTATGGGCAGCCCAAAGTCGAACTAAGGGACACCTAACCTAAGCTAATGCTCGTTGGATAGAAGGAAGGACGTTCCCTCATATGATTTCTTTAAAGGAGGTTTTTATGGGCATTGATTTTATTAGGCGGCAACGGCGGCACGGTCTGCGGGCAGTGCCGAACGAGGGAATCGTTGCCTTGCTCGAACCCGGAATCAAAATTGAGGGTGAGATAAAGGCTGCCTCCGGAATGATCCGCCTTAACTGCCAGTTCAAGGGCGCGATTTGTACAAGGGGAACGATCATCGTCGCCAGTCAGGGAGACATTGAAGCCGACATCGAGGCATTGCAAATCAGCATAGCCGGCAAACTGAAAGGAAACATCCGGGCCTCGAACCAGCTTGAAATCAAGGAAAAAGGGATTGTCCTGGGCAATGTTGAAACCCCCTTATTGAGACTTGAATCTGGCGCATACTTCACTGGCCACTGCGACATGCCCACTCACAGGCTTGAGCAATTGGACCAGAGCGAACGGGTTCCAGATGAGACGGAGCATAGCTCTCGCCTCGCTACACGCTGAGAAGTACGCCCCTCTCGCTGCCTGACACCAGGAATTCAGGAAGTTAGGGTTAAATCATTACCATTTCATAAAGTCAATCGGTCTTTTCCGATAGCTGCCAAGCCTTGGGTGCAGCCGCGTGCCGAAGCCATCAGTTCAGGACCCACAGCGACCCGCAATCCCCAAGCGCCTTATCAGTAAGCTGCTAGAATATTAAGGACCATGCTCCATGAAATTCTCCCGGTCGGCATACTCGCGTGCAATTGCTCCGTGGTAGCCGACGACGCAACCAAAGAAGCGATTGTGATCGACCCAGGCGACGAGGTCGAGCGCGTGCAGAAAATCCTGACGCGCCACGACCTGAAGGTGCGCTACATCATTGCCACTCACGCGCATATTGACCACGTGGGCGGGCTGAAGAGACTCCACGAAACCACGCGCGCTCCGGTACTGATGCACGAGGCCGACCTGCCGCTCTACGAGAATCTAGCCAGACAGGCCGCATGGCTGGGCGTCGAGATTCCCGGCGCGGTAGAAGTGGACCAGTTCCTGAAGGAAGGCGACCGGCTACGTTGGGGAGCGCTCTCGCTTGAAGTTCTCCACACTCCGGGCCATTCGCCCGGCAGTCTCTCGCTCTACCTTCCCGGTGAGAACGCGCGCATTTTTGCTGGCGACACGCTGTTCCAAGGCAGCATAGGGCGCTCGGACTTGTGGGGCGGATCCCATCAGCAACTGCTCCGTTCCATCCACGACAAACTTCTGCTGTTTCCGGATGAAACACCCGTCTTCCCAGGCCACGGCCTCAGCACCACTATCGGCCACGAACGCGAATCGAATCCATTTCTTCAGGATTTGTAAGGCACATTTCCATATGATGGCGGGCATTTGTGAGGGGTGCGGGTTCATCCGTGCCGAAAACCGCAGCACGATCGCACGGCTTTAGCCGCTGCAGTTTATGTGTTGGAGTTAGTTGGCCTTCTTCAGGTGCTGAAGCCCCGAATGAATCGAACCATGATTTCTCGGCACGACTGAAGTCGTGCTCTCTCTCCAACGGGGTCCAGCCCTCCCGTCATTTCAACAGCGGCAGCATGGCCTTGAATTCCGGTGTCCCGCTTTTGCCGAGCAGTTCGTAAATCATCATTTCCGTGGAACTGAGGACGGCCCCGGTGCGGTCCATCCTGTGGAGTCCCGCTTGCCAATTTTCGCGCGTGCGGGATGAGGTGGCGTCCTGCGCAACATGCACCAGGTAGCCTCCGTTGAGTGCCGCAAGCACCGTCTGCGTGACGCA
Source organism: Acidobacteriota bacterium (assembly GCA_021787735.1). Taxonomy (GTDB): domain Bacteria; phylum Acidobacteriota; class Terriglobia; order UBA7540; family UBA7540; genus SCRD01. The sequence continues at coordinate 10,905 of JAJYLL010000059.1, forward strand.
CACGTGCGACTCGACGCCCGCCACCAGTAGCGTGTCGCGGCCCTGCGCGGCTTCCTTGAGGTGGCCAACGAAATTCTCATCTCCAAAACAGCCAAAGCTGGTTTTGTCAACCGGAGTTGTTCCCGTCGCGGCGCAGGCGACCTCTGAAACTAGCGGACCCAAACCCTTTGCGTACTGCGTGGTGACGATTGCGGGAATGGAAAGAATCTCACTAAGTTTCAGCAGCAAAACACAATTCCTGACAACGCGATCAGCCTCAAAGATTGCCGGCATCAGCTTTGTCTGCGGATCAATGATCAGCAGCACCGCAGCCTGCGGGGTCAGAATGCGCGACGTGGCTTTGCGAAGATCGGTCATGCTCGTGCTCCTGGGTTACGGCAAAGATTGAATGGGCGCTCATTATAACAGACGAAGATGGTGCGAGATTTGGACGTGAAACGGCCTGTTTGCTTAGCTGCCACAAATTTCCTAAACTCGCCGCGGCCTCCCTTTGCATCGCGCCCCCGGCACAGGTATGATGCTGTCCCGTAGAGGAGGACGTAGAGCCATGGCAAAGTCACAAGGGAAAAGCAGGAATGGGAAAGGCCGACGCAAGTTTCTGAAGGCGGTGACGCTGGGGGTAGGCACGCTGGCGCTGCCGGCAAATTCGATTTGCGCCGCCGGCGCTGCAGTGCCGCCGGTGCCGTCCGAAGATGCGAGGGGCGAAGTCATCCGGTACCCCCGAGTCTATCGCGGAAGGCAGCGAGCGATGATCGGTTTCCCGTTGGGTGGCATTGCGGCGGGATCTATCAACTTGGGCGGTCGCGGACAACTGGAGGAGTGGTGGATATTTAACCGTCCGGACAAAGGCCGGTCACCACAGTATGCCTTCCCTGCCATTCGCGCCGAAACAGCCGGCAGAAAACCTGTGGCAAAAGTTCTGGAAGCGCGCATCATGCCTCCCTATTCGGTTGGTCCCAGCGACCTTGGCTCCGACAACGTCCCCGGGCTGCCGCGGCTTGAGAGCTGCACCTTCACGGGCGAGTATCCGGTGGCGCGAATCGACTTCGAGGATGCGGAATTGCCCGTACGAGTGGCGCTTGAAGCTTTTACGCCGTTCATCCCTCTGGATGCCGATGAATCCGGCCTGCCGCTGGCCGTGCTCCGCTACCGCGTAAGCAACCCAGCGGCATCAAGCGCGAAGGTTTCGATTGTGTGGTCGATTGATAATCCTGTCGGGATGGAACGCAATGGCAACGGCAACGCGAAGTCCAACCTCGGACGGCAGAACGACTATCTCGAAAGCGGGCCCGTGAAAGGGTTGCTGATGAAGAACCCGTTCCTTGGCGCAAGAGATCCTCAAGCCGGAACATTTGCGCTTGCCCTGCTGGGCGCGGACTCGGGACATCTCAGTTACCTGCGCGGCTGGCCAGCGGCGCGCTGGTGGGAGAGCCCGCTGCTCTTCTGGGATGACTTTACAAGCGACGGCCGCCTGGGACCGGAGGCAGCCCAGCGAAGCGCCATCGGGGCGCTGTGCCTTGAGAGAGATATCCCGGCTCGCGGAAGTGCTGAATACACCTTTCTGCTCACATGGCACTTTCCCAACCGGACGCCCAAACGTTGTGGCTGGTCGGCTCCCAAAGGGCATGAAAACGACCTGATCGGAAACTTCTACTGCACGCGATTTAAGGACGCGTGGGCGGTGGCTGAATATGCGGGCCAAAATCTCCCTCGCCTCGAAGAACGCATGAACAAGTTTCTTGGCTTGGTTCGGGAGACAACTCTACCGGGTGCGGTGAAAGACGCCGCGCTGGCCAATCTGTCCACATTGGCGACGCCCACGGCTTTCAGGACCAGCGACGGCGCATTTCATGGATTTGAAGGCTGCGTCGACGATTCCGGCTGCTGCTTTGGAAGTTGCACACACGTTTATGCATACGAACCGGCCACGGCGCACGTCTTCCCTGCCCTGTCACGCTCATTGCGCGAGCAACAATTCGGCTACTCGACCGACGCGCAGGGCCTGATGGACTTTCGCGAATTACTTCCTTTCGGGATTGCACATTTCGGCACGGCTGCTGCCGACGGGCAGATGGCTTGCATCGTGAAGGCCTACCTCGACTGGCGACTTTGCGGCGACACGGAATGGCTTCGCCGCCAGTGGCCAGGCGTAAAACGCGCGCTTGATTTCGCGTGGATCGAGGGCGGATGGGACGCCAACCGTGACGGTGTGATGGAAGGCGTCCAGCACAACACCTACGATATTGAATTTATCGGCCCCAACCCGTTCTGCGGTATGTGGTATCTGGCCGCGTTGCGTGCCGGCGAAGAGATGGCCGGGGCGATGGGTGACGCCGCAGCCGCCTCGGAATACCAGAGTCTGTTTCGCAAAGGCAGCGACTGGGTGGACACCAACCTCTTCAATGGCGAATTCTATGTTCAAAAAATCGGCTTCATTGCGAAAGATGACATTGCCAAGGGATTGCAAGCCGGCATGGGCACGGTGGACACCGAACATCCGACCTACCAGGTGGGCCAGGGCTGCCTGAGCGACCAGTTGATGGGGCAGTATTTTGCGCTGATTGCAGGGCTGGAAATGCTGGTTGACCGCGACCACGTGCTGCAGACGTTGCGGTCAATCTGGAAATACAACTACAAGCAAAACCTGGCGGACCACGCCAGCGTGCAGCGGGCCTACGCCCTGAACAATGAAGCGGGCCTTGTGGTGTGCGAGTACCCGCACGGTGAGCGGCCGCGCGTTCCGTTCCCCTATTTTGCCGAGGTTTGGAGCGGCTCAGAATACGCCGTAGCTGCACTGATGATCAAAATGGGATTGGTTGCCGAAGGTGTTCAAATTGTCGAGGGCACCCGACGGCGATTTGACGGCGAAAAGCGCAATCCCTGGAACGAGGCGGAATGCGGTTACCACTACGCACGGCCCATGTCGAGCTGGGCGCCTCTTATTGCGCTCAGCGGCTTCCGCTACGACGGAATTGAAAAGGCGGTCGTGGCCCACCCGCTGGTGGAGCACGACAACTTTTCATCCTTCTGGTCAGCTGGAACGGCGTGGGGCAGTTTTTCGCAGCGCATGCAGGGCGAAAAAAACCGATTTACTCTATCTGTTGTCGAAGGCAAGCTCGCTTGCAAGAGAGTGACGCTGCGGGCTCAAAAGACAGCCGGTAGTTCATCAGCGGGGAAAGTTCGCAACAAGCCGCTGCCCTACAAGGTCGAACAGGAAGGCGACGAGGTTACATTTGTTTTTACACCGGAAGTAACGCTCAACGGCGGCGATCAATTGGCCTTGACGTTGTAACCGCGATTAATAGTCCAACGTTGCGCTTTAACACTGCGACTCTCGCCCATTGGCCGTTGCAAAGCGCGCAGAGTTAAGAAACAGACCTTGTCCTACATACTCCGAATGTGGCTTCCGTTCGGCAGCATGAAAAACTCACTATCGCCAATTGCCAATTTCGGCCGTTCGTCCAATAATAAAGTATGCGGGGCGCTGTGGGCCCGGCCCAACCGGTAATTGGAACACACACAGAATTTCCGGGGACCATTGCCTGCGATTCGCAGGGGCTATTGTAAGTACTACAGGCGCCAGCGTACACAGTTTTCAGGCGGGGATTTGTCCCTGCGCCGAACTTGCAAGTGGACTGTGTTTTTATGAGGAGGACTCATGTGGGAGTATGACCAACAAATGAAATTAAAGATCGGCTTGGCCGAAATGCTCAAGGGCGGCGTGATCATGGACGTCACGAACGCCGAGCAGGCCAAGATTGCCGAAGACGCCGGCGCGTGCTCAGTGATGGCGCTGGAGCGCGTCCCTGCGGACATCCGCAAAGAAGGCGGCGTGGCTCGGATGGCGTCAATTAGGGTTATCAAAGAGATTATGAAGGCGGTCACGATTCCCGTGATGGCCAAGGCTCGGATCGGCCACTTTGCCGAAGCGCAAGTGCTGGAAAACGTGGGCGTGGACTACATCGACGAAAGCGAAGTGCTGACGCCGGCCGACGAAGAACACCACATCCACAAGTGGCCTTACAAGGCGCCCTTTGTGTGCGGCGCCCGCAACCTGGGCGAAGCGCTCAGGAGGATTGGCGAGGGCGCGGCGATGATCCGCACCAAGGGCGAAGCCGGCTCCGGCAACATCGTGGAGGCCGTTCGCCACATGCGCGCAATCACCAGCGAGATGCGCCTGCTGACCACCCTTCGCGAAGAAGAACTGATGGCCAAGGCCAAGGAACTGGGCGCTCCGTTCGACCTGGTGAAGTGGGTGTCGCAGAACGGCAAGCTGCCGGTGCCGAACTTCTCCGCGGGCGGCATTGCTACTCCGGCGGATGCTTCACTGGTGATGCAACTGGGCGCGGAAGCGGTGTTTGTTGGCTCAGGTATCTTCAAATCGTCCGATCCGGCCAAGCGCGCCAAGGCGATTGTGCGCGCCACCACGCACTACAACGAACCCGCCATTGTGGCCGAGTGCTCCGAAGAACTGGGCGAGGCCATGCGCGGGCTCGACGTCGCCAAAATGGACCCGAAAGAGATGCTGCAAACGCGCGGGTGGTAGCAAACTACGAATTCTGAGTTCCAGGTTATGAAAGGTGAACCCATCTCCATATGACAGACGCACAATATCCTATTGGCAAATTTCAGCGGCCGGCAGCAATTTCGGACCAGGACCGGCAGGCATTTATTCAACAGATTGAGGAAGCTCCGGCGGCCTTGTGGTCGGCGGCAGTGGGGCTTTCCGACGAGCAGTTTGATACTCCTTACCGTGATGGCGGATGGACCGTGCGGCAGGTAATACACCATCTGGCGGACAGCCACATGAACGCGTTTGTCCGGTTCAAGCTTGCGATGACGGAGGACCAGCCCACGGTTAAAACGTACAACCAGGAGCGATGGGCGGCGCTGCCTGATGCGAAGACGGCGCCGGTTGTGGTATCGCTGAACATGGTCGACTCGGTGCACAAGCGGTTCGTTGCGCTGCTCCGGTCGATGAGCGCGGCGGACTTCGCGCGGACGATGAACCATCCTGAGCAAGGGATTGTTTCTCTTGATTTCTATCTGAGCCTTTATGCCTGGCACGGGCGACATCACGTAGCGCAGATTACTTCCCTGCGCGAACGCAACGGTTGGAAATAAAGGCAGTTATTGAAGGCGACCGGCCCGCAGCCTTTGTCTCCGGCTGCTTGTTCAGTCGTACTTATCCGCGCACTACCCAGAGCGCCCATGGGGCTGGGCGTTTGTCATTTTATTCGATCTCGAAATCACGCTAGAAAAAGGAGGAATCATGCCAGTTCGCAAGGCTGAAGCACAGTGGAATGGAACACTTTTGGAAGGAAACGGCCACATGAAAATGGCCACCGGTTCGTATGAAGGTCCTTTCACATTCAAGTCGCGCATGGAGAACGGCGAAGGCACAAATCCTGAGGAATTGATTGCTGCCGCGCACGCGGGATGCTTCTCTATGGCCTTCTCTGCCACGGTCGGCAACGCAGGTTTCGCCCCCAAGCGTGTCCACACGACGGCGTCGGTCCACTTTGACAAAGTGGAGGCGGGGTTCGCTATCACCAGGATCGACCTTGAGACCGAAGCCGAGATTCCCGGCATCGACGAAGCCAAGTTCCAGGAACTCGCTGACGCAGCCAAGAAAGGTTGCCCGGTGTCGAAGGCGCTGGCCGGCACTACCATCAACCTGAAGGCAAAGCTCCTCCAGTAGCAACTGCGTCGTTTACATCTATGCAGCGGCCCGGCAAAGGAGTATCCTGATGCGTGCTGATTTCAACGCTTCTACCTGAGAGCATTTGCCATGGCTGGGATGATGCGAGGAGCCTTGCTCTGGGCTTCTCAAAACAACTGGTTGCGCGAACATGCGGCGCGGTACAAATTCGTCCGGCACAGTGTGGAACGTTTTATGCCTGGCGAGCAGATAGCGGATGCCATAGCCGCGGCAAGTAGTCTTGAAGGCCGGGGGTTGGACACTGTACTGACCCATCTGGGTGAAAACGTCTCGACTGCCGCAGAAGCCGAATCTGTCACGGGGCATTATCTGGACACACTCAGTCAGGTGCGCGCTGCGGGATTAAAGTCCGAACTTTCCGTGAAGTTGACGCACTTGGGCCTGGACCTGAGCCATGAACTTTGCCAGGCCAATGTGGAAAAGCTGATTCAGGCGGCTGTCGCCTCGTCGATTATCTGGATTGACATGGAGTCGAGCTCCTACGTGGATGCAACACTCGATCTGTATCGCAATCTTCGAAAAAAGTATTCCAACGTCGGCGTTTGCCTGCAGGCTTATTTATTGCGGACGGCTGAAGACCTGGCTGCCCTGCTGCCGATGGGACCTGCCATCCGGCTGGTGAAAGGCGCCTATCTTGAGGCTGCCAGCGTGGCCTTTGCTCGAAAAGCGGACGTGGACGAAAATTTCTTTGCCCTGTCCACAAAGCTCCTGAGCAAGGAAGCTCGGGCTGGCGGTGTTCGGACAGTCATCGCCACGCACGACCTCAATCTGATTCACCGGATTGAAACGCTGGCCCGCGGCGAAAATCTGACTGGAGCGGATTTCCAGTTTGTGATGCTGTACGGCATCCAGCGCGCGGAGCAACTTCGGCTGGCGCGGGACGGATGGCGCTCTGGGGTGCTGATTTCGTACGGAACGTTCTGGTTCCCGTGGTACATGCGGCGGCTGGCCGAGCGGCCGGCCAACGTCGGCTTTGTCATCAAGAATTTACTGGGAGGTTGAAAATTGCGCCCGGGACCAGTGGCCCGAGGCGGCTGCTATGGGAAGCAAGAAAGAGAAAGTGATTGGCATTCTGGCCGTACAGGGCGATTTTGCCATGCATGCTGCAATGCTCGACCGGATCGGGGTGCCGTGGAAGCTGGTGAAGCATGTGGAAGATTTTGAGGGGATCGACGCGCTGATTCTGCCCGGCGGCGAGACCACCACGATGCTGAAATTCCTCACCGAGCGAAAACTAGCCGACGCAATCAAGGCCTTCGCAAACGATAACAAGCCTGTTTTCGGGACCTGCGCCGGCGCAATTCTGATGGCCAAAGAAGTTCTGAACCCCGAACAGGAACGGCTGGGGCTGATGGACATTTCCGTCGAGCGCAACGCCTACGGCCGGCAAATAGACAGTTCCGTTCAGCAGGGCGAATGCCCTGAAGTTTCCGATGAGCCTATAGAGATGGTCTTTATCCGCGCGCCGATCATTCGCCGCGTGGGTAAAGAAGTGAAGGTGCTGGGGCGATCTCAAGGACTGCCGGTGCTCGTGGAGCAAGGGAAACTGCTGGCAGCTACGTTCCACCCCGAGTTGACGGGGGATGAGACTATTCACCGCTATTTCCTGGAAAAGACAAAAGACTGTTGAAAGCGCCCGACAGCCTGCCAGCGAAGCCAGTACCGTGACTCATTCGTATCGCAAGGCCACCATCGGGTCGACTTTCGCCGCGCGACGGGCGGGAATGTAACAGGCCAGCAACGCGACAACGATCAAGATGAGCGAAACGGCAACGAACGTCATTGGATCGGTTGCACTGACTCCATAGAGCAAACTCGTGAGGAACCGTGTCAGCGCCAGCGCCCCGACAATGCCAATCGCTACCCCGATCAGCACCAACCTGAGACCCTGTCCAACAACCATCCTGAGCACATCGCCCTTCACCGCCCCAAGCGCCATGCGGATGCCAATTTCATTGGTGCGCTGACTCACCATGTAGGAGATCACACCGTAGATTCCGAGGCCAGCGAGAATCAGGGCCAGCACAGCGAACAGGCCTACGCCCGTCGTCTCAAAATGCTGGCCAGCAGTTTCCTCGGCGAGCAAATCGTTCATCGTGGCAACCTTGGAGAGCGGCAGTTCCTTATCGATGGCCAGCACCTGCGAGCGGAGTGCAGATACAATAGTGTGCGGATCGGACGCGGCATGGACCAAGATTGTCATCTCGTTGCTCGGCGATTGGGGAAAGGGCAGGAAGATTTCCGGCAGTGGATTGCCGCCAGACCCAACACGCCGAACGGCACCCGACACCCCTATGATGGAGACTGTCGTCTGGTAGGGCGTGCCAGGGGCCATGAGAATGCCCCGGCCGATGGGGTTTTCGCCATGTGAGAAAAAGCGTCGAACGAACTCCAGGTTTACAACCGCGACCTTTGGAGCGTTCGGGCCATCCTGGTTTTGAAATCCACGGCCCGAGAGGATTGGAATCCCGAGGGTGCGAAAGTAGCTGTTACTTACGGAGTTGAGCGGAACAGACGCCGACGGATCGTTCATCGCGGGGGCTGGGCGGCCTTCGATTCCAATGCGCATTTCCATGGAAAGCCTGATTGGAAGGCTGGTGGAAACGCTCGCAGCCCGAACTCCGGGAAGAACGCTGATGCGGTCCAGCAACTGCCAGGAAAACGCCGCTTGCTGGGATTCGGTTGAGTACTTATCAGACGGAAGAAAAATGCGAGCGGTCAGGAGATTGTTGGGATCGAATCCGTAGCTGACGTTCGTTAGGCGAAGAAAGCTCTTCAGCAGTAGACCTGCAGCGATCAGTAAAACCACGGCGGTCGCAACCTCCGCGACGGCGATCAGATCTCGCAGGAATGTGTAGTTCCGTGAGCGCGTAACTCGAGTGTGGCCCGCTTGGACCGCGAGGTTCGGGCTGACAAAGGTCAACATCGGCGCGAAACCGGAGATGGCGCCGGCCAAGGCAGCAACGGCAATCGTAAACACCAGTGCGGCGGCGTTGACGTGTACGTCTTGGACGTTTAGCAAGCCGCTGGGTACAAAAGAACGAAGTAGCATGACACCCCAGTATCCGCCGAGCAGCCCCAGGAGCCCGCCCATGACTGAAAGAAGCGTGCTTTCCACCAAAAGTTGCCGTGCGAGGCGGGAGCGTCCGGCGCCGAGGGCGGAGCGGACAACTAATTCGCGAGCGCGGACAGAGCCGCGCGAGAGTTGCAGGTTCGCGACGTTCGCGCAGGCAATCAGCAATATGAATGCAACTGCGGCCATCAGCGTTAAGAGAGGGAGCCGGACGCTGCCTGTCAAATGATCATGCAGAGAAACGACGCTGAGATGAACCTCTTGCGTGTAGCGACCGAGAAATTTCGGAAGGAGCGGTAGTGTACGGCCGTCAATCAATGAAAGGTCTGCGTCTGCTTGACCCAGCGTCACGCCGGGCTTCAGTCTTGCAGTGACGTCAAGAAACCAAATGGCCGGCCTCGCATCCGTCGGCGCTGCGAGGGGTACAAACACCTGGGGCTGCCTCCCCGAGGTTGGGAATTTGAAACTCGCGGGAAGGACTCCGACTACGGAATAGTCTTTGTCGTCAAGGATAATCGGCCGGCCGAGGATTCTCGGATCGCCCGCGTAGCGCGACTGCCAAAGCGCGTAGCTCAATATGGCCGCACACGGACCTCCGGGACGATCCTCATCTGATGTAAAGCTTCGGCCGCGCAGCAGTTCCACGCCCAGAACAGAGAAAAAATTGGCGGACACGCTCCTGCCCTGAATTCTTTCCGGTGTGCCCTTTCCTGTGAGCGTGAACTCCCCAGTAAAATGCGTTGCGGCGATTCCGGAGAACACGTCATTCTGGTCCCGCCAAGCGAAATACGTTGGATGGGGCACAGCGGAGCTGTGTAAATCTGATTTAGGGTTTTGAAATGTGGGCCAGACGAGTTGCGACGGGTCCTTGTAAGGGAGCGACCTCAGCAATACGGCATCTATAACAGAGAATACCGCTGTATTCACGCCAATGCCCAGCGCAAGGGTGAGAACGGAGACGGCGGTAAATCCGGGGTTGCGGCGGAGCTGGCGGAGGCCGTAGCGAATGTCCTGGATGAGCGTTTCAATGAAGTGCGAAGCGCCGACGCTGCGGCATTCTTCTTTCACCTGGTCGAGTCCCCCGAACTCGAGCCGGGCCCGGCGCCGCGCGTCCTCCGAGTTCATGCCTTGCGCGATGTTCTGCTCGATCTGCTTTTCGAGATGGAAGCGCAGCTCAGCGTCGAGTTCTTTTTCAGCGAGATCTCTTCGGAAAAATCGTTGGTACCAGCGCATGAGCTAGCCCTCAGCTTCTTACGGTCGGCTTTCAGGAAGAACGGAAATGGGAAGTCAGATGTAGGAAAAAGGGAGGCCTTTCCCGACTCCCTATTTCCGACTCGCTACTCCCTGCCGCGATTTCCGATTTCCGCATTTGGTCCGGCGCCTGCCACTTATCATTTGTCACTAGTTACTGCTTTATTCTGCGGCTCGAAGAATCAACGCGACGGCATCGGTCAGCTGCTCCCAACTCTTGACCTCAGCCTCTAACTGTTTCCGGCCCTTGGGAGTGAGCGCGTAAAATTTCGCCTCACGGCCCGTTTCCGAGGACTTCCATTCCGCTTTCAGCCAAGCTCGATCCTCCAGGCGGTGGAGCGCGGGATAGAGCGAACCTTGTTGAAGTCGGAAGAAGTCGCGGGAGATCTGCTGGATTCGCTGGGCAATAGCGTAGCCGTGAATCGGGCCCAGCGCCACGACCTTGAGGATCAGCATGTCGAGCGTTCCCTTGAGGAGTTCTACTTTTTCTTCAGTCATAAGCGACACCTAGCACATCTACATATACGGCTTGGGCGATAGGTTGTCAAGCGCTTTTCCGAAACAGGAATTACCGCAAGGCAAGAGCATCGTGCGAAGGGTTTGTCCCAACGCGATGGTAAACTACGGAATATGGCGGGGGACTCGGATTGGAGCTTCGAACTGGAAGGGAATAGCTGCGCGGGGAGTTCTTATCCCGCGAACACCAGGCCAGAAGTCTCATCGCAGATTTATGCGCAGGCAATTGGCACGATGGAAACCGAAAACACCTTTTAGCGTGTGGCTTCCGGCAAAGGCTGGACGTCAGAAACTTGAGTTCACTGGGACGTTGCCGTTACAATCCTGATTGACCCTGTTACGCATTGGAGGAAAGTGTGAGAGTGACCGTAGATCATCACGATGCTGAATTGCTGCTGCGGCTGTATGACATGCGCCGCGAAGAAAAGTTGCGCCGAGCGCGGGAGTGGTTCACCCAGGAATTCCAGACGCTTTCGCCGGAAGAATTCATGGTGAAATATCCGCCGGGCTCGCAGGAAAACGCCTACTTCCGCATGGTCATCACCTATTGGGAGATGGTGGGATCAATCGTCAACAACAACCTAGTCGAGAAGGACTTTTTTTTCCAGAATACAGGCGAATTTTTCGGCGTGTGGGAAAAGATCAAGCCGGTGATGCCCGCCCTGCGTGAAAGTTATAAGAATCCCCTCCTTTGGAAAAACCTGGAACAGATGGCGACGTCTTATGAAGAGTGGATGAACAAGCGCGCTCCGGGAGCCATCGGCGCCTACAGGGAACGGATTACAGCCGCGCGAAAAAAATAAGGCAGTGTCTGCTTTCTGTCGCACGCGGGAACTGCCTGGTGTGGCCAAGTTCGTTTCGGGATACGATCGGATACCAGAAGGGTATCTTCCTCCGGGTAAACCGCCTGCCGGGCCAGACTTCCGAAACCCAATCTAACATGTTGATTTTCCTGCCCTTCCAGCGGCTCATCAACGGCGTCTCTGCTCCCGGAGGGGAGGTATAATGTTACGAGGAGGGAATTCCAATACTTCTGCCTGGAGACTGCCAGCGTGATGAAGACACTCCGAGACATTCTGCAAGAATCCGTTAAAGAAGGCGAACTGTACGAGAAGATGGACAACGGATTCGTGCGTTGTGTCGCGTGCGGCCACCGCTGTCCGATTCCCGACGGCCACCCAGGAGTCTGCAAAGTGCGGTTTAACCGCGGCGGAAAGCTCTACGTTCCGTGGGGCTATGTGGGCGGCGTACAGTGCGACCCGATTGAGAAGAAACCGTTCTACCACGCCTATCCCGGAGCCTTGGCTTACAGCTTCGGTATGCTTGGATGCGATCTCCACTGCCCTTACTGCCAGAACTGGGTAACATCTCAGGCCCTGCGCGATCCGCGCGCCGTTTCTTCGCCTTTACGGGCCACGCCAGAAATGCTGGTACGGGACGCTGTGAACCAGGGCGCCAAAGTTGTGGTAAGCACTTACAACGAACCGCTTATCACCAGCGAATGGGCCGTGTCCATTTTTAAGGAAGCGCGCAAGGCCGGAGTGAAAACCGGGTGCGTCTCAAACGGTAACGCCACTCCGGAAGTGCTGGATTATCTGCGTCCATGGATTGACCTTTACAAAATTGACCTGAAGAGTTATGACGACCGGCACTATCGGCAGCTTGGCGGGCGCTTGCAGCCCATCCTGGACACCATCCGCCGAACGCACCAGATGGGCTTCTGGGTGGAGATTGTTACGCTGCTGGTGAGCGGCTTTAACGATGCCGAAGATGAACTCAAGGGCTTGGCCGGATTCATTGCAAGCGTTTCGCCCGACATCCCATGGCACGTTACGGCATTTCACAAAGACTACAGGATGACGGACCCCGCCGATACCACACCTGAAATGCTGAAGCACGCTGTCGCCATCGGTCGCGCTGCCGGCTTGCGCTATGTTTACGCAGGCAATATGCCGGGCCGGGTCGGCGATCTTGAGAACACGTACTGCCACCAGTGCGGCATGACTCTGATCGAGCGCTACGGCTACCACATTTCAAAATACCTGATCACCCCCGACGGCCATTGCCCGTCCTGCAAGGAAGCCATCCCAGGCCGCTGGGCCGAGAAATTTGAAGGCCAGATCGCCAGTTCCCCTTACCTGCCCTATTTCCGCCAGCGCGGCGCGCAACTGACCACGCTTGACTGATTTAGAGACCCCCAAAAGCGCTTAAGTTAATGCAGGTGGAAGAAGAAGTAGCCGGGGCCGACCCGCATGCTGTGAATAAGGGCCGGAGGCGATAGCGCGCCTATCAGAAATCCGGCCACCGCCTGCACAAATGCCAGCGGCCAGATGTTGGGGCGGCGGAAGAAAATCTCAGCAAAAATGAACCCGCCGAAAAAAGTTGCCGCCATCAGGATCGGGTTGGGGATGTGAACACCGGCGAAAAGCATTGCAACAGCCAGCGACCGGAGATGCGGCGATTCGATTACCCGCATCAGACGGCGGTGGAAATATGATTGCGTCAGGAATTGCTGAAAGGAACACCAGAGAAGATACCCGCCGAATGAAAGCCACACGAGCGGAGAACCCAGGCGGCTGGTGCTTTCATGGACCCACGCCGCGCAAACGGCGGCGCCGCCTATGACCACGGCAAACAAAGGAAAACTTGCACGCGCACACGGCTTGAATTCCCGGCCTGTCAGCCCCATGCCTTCCAACGTGTCGCCATAGAACCATTGGCTGAGAAGGACGGCGGCCAGCAGCGGGAACCAGAGAAAAGTGTAAGTTTCCTGCCAGCGCCAGATGTAAAGCAGAACGGCCGCATACACGGCCAGAACCTCGCTTGCCGTAATCCACGGACTTAGCCGGCGAATTGAACGCACAGGTTCCCCAACACCACCACGACTTGCCACACCTATCCACGCCCTCGCTTCTATTCTACGGCAGGCGGAGCGCCGTAAGGACATTCGCAGAGGCTTAGCTACCAGCAGTCATCTGTCGGACCATGTCAGCGGCTCGTTCGGTTGAAAGCAGAGGCGGCGTGAAGATTTCCTCCCATTCGATGTCGGGAAAGCCCATGCGGGTCAATTTCGCCGGGAGTAATTGCCTGAGTGTCGCGGGATCATCCGAGGGAATGGCCGCAACAGCGCTGAAGATGATTTGATGTAGCTGCCGCTGCCAGTGGTAGTCGCGCAAAAGTGGAACGAGTACGTTCTTGACCGGGCCTTGCGGAGTGCCTGCACAAAGCAGGCGGAGGATAAGTTGTTCGAGGTGAAGGTCAGTCGCCATAGGGGCGCAAGCGTCAGGCGGCAGCCTGGTTGCTCGGCTCTGCGGGCGGTCTAGCGGCTGCGCGCATATCCGCATAAAACGACCACTCGCTCGCCCAGGTAGCGACACGGAACCAATAGCGGCCGAACATCACCAGTTGCTGGCCGAAAAAGAGCGCCGCGAGGACCAGCGCGGTTTCATAGTACTGCTTGGAAGTATCGCCAAGTGCCACATGAAGGATGTGCCAGGGTATTAACAGACGGTAGATTACGAGCAGTGCAAGCCCGCACAGTGCCGGGATGGCGTAGACCACCACAGCCCTCCTGATGCGGAATAAGCAGAATCCCAGCGCCGCCGGGACCGATTCCAGCACGCCTGAGTCGGTCAGCACCATCCTGACCTTTGCGAAGTCAATCACCAGATTGACGAACACCAACGCCAGCAGTACAAGCAGTCCTACGCCCAGGTGCGCCACAAACGCCGAGCGGTCGTTCATCCAGTAGAGCGTCAGGCGGTCTACCCGGCCACCCAACTCGGCCAGGATAAACCGGAAGATTGCCCAGTAGCCAAACAGGGCGATCACCATCAGCCAGAGCATCCGCCAGGAGTATCGGCCGCAATCGCGAAAGAACCCGCCCAGCCGGAAAGGCTCTTTAGGGCGCAGGAAGCGAGCCAGGACCCCGCCTGCCAGGACAGCATTCACCGGCATGGCAATCAGTCCCAGCACCATGATAATTTGGGCGTATTGCGCGATGGCGCCGCGGTTGTTAAAAACAAAATCGGTAAACCAGTTGTAGGAAAATCCGGTAAGCAAATGGCGGCTGATCAGGCTGTGCGAAGTGAAGTTGAGAATTCCATGGTAAACGGGCAACCCCGCAATGGCGGCCAGTAGCAGGTTCGCGGCAAAAAGGATGAACGCGGCCGCGCGCGATCGCCGCGCGAGGCTGAAACCCTGACGAATAGAACCCCTGGCTGTTACCATGACCACCCCAGGTTTGCAATTGTCTTCAAGTCAAGCCTCACTACCGCCGTATTTGCAATGTCCGCTAGCTGAAAAATCCCGCCCCAAAGAACAGGTTCTCAATCCAGAAGAGCCAACGGATATACCACTTTACCGCAAAGGTCGAAGCCGCCTTAACGGTACGGCTGTTGTTGGTGTAATTCGCGTCAACCAGCAGCTTGCGCGAAGGGTCAACCTCTGCTGAAACAATCTGGCTAGTCCCAGTGAAAGTGAATCGCGTCCAGCGGTATTTGCCGTCCCAACGCTCATGCGCAATCTTGCCATTATCGAACCAGATGTCTACGTCGACGGGCGCCTCGGCGCCTCCCAGGCGGCGAACGGTCACCGTTGAGCGGTACTGCTTCTGCTTGCTTTTGTCGTAAGCCTTCACGGCGCTCCGCCGGGAATAATAGACCTTCTTCCCGCCTTCGTCGTAGATGCCTGTCTTGCCATAGCGCGGTTCATTCCAGATGCTTGAGACTGTGTAATCCGCAAGATCGGAGTTGTAGAAAAACTGCTGGAAAAACCAGTCCATGTTCTGCCCGGAAACCTGGTTGACCACGTTGATGAAATCCTGCGTGTTGGGATGGTGAAAGCGCCACTGCTGCTGATAGGTGCGCATCACGCGAGCCATCACATCCCTTCCAAGGTATCGCTCCAGCGTGTCGAGATCCAGCCCGGGGCGCTGGTACGAATTCACCACGTAGCTCATGCGCGTGCGATATTGCCAGCCGTTTCGAACCAGATCATCATCGGTCGCGTGCTGAAGATAGACGCCGCGCCCCGAGGTCAGTTCCGGCAGCTTAACGCAGGAGAAAAACGGGCCGACGGGCACGGAGCCTACTCCATCAAATGGAAATTTTGGCAGCGGAACCTGCAGCCAGGTGAAAGCTTGAATCGGAATCCCCAGAACGTGCTCGTACGAGCACGGATTGCCGTAAGCCGTTTGGAGAACTTTGGCTGTTGAGTAAGTCACAAAGCCCTCGTCGAGCCACGGCTCTTCAAACTCGTTATTGCCCACCAGACCATACCAGAACTGGTGGCCGAATTCATGAATCGTTACTCCCTCCGGATCAAACTCATGTTTGCCAGGCCAGAAGTAGGTCCCGGCAACAAAAAACGTGGGATACTCCATCCCCGAGGTGTAAGAACCGCGGGGTGGATCGACAACGGTCAACGTGTCGTAAGGGTAGGCGCCGTACCATAAGCCGTAATACTTCAAGCCGTTGAAGATGGCCCGGAAATAACGTTCTTCAACGTTCCGGTGATTTGGCAACAACAGAAGGTTCACCGACACGTTGCGCAGCGCCATTTCTGCGGCTGGTAGACCAAGAATGCCGCCCCACTTGGTGACCTCGTCGCCACGGACCTCCTTTCCCCAGTCGAAAGTGCGGGTGATCTTGATATAATCCGGGTCCGCGGTCCAGACAAAATCGTGGACGTCCTGCTGGTAAAAATTGTAGGTGGTTGTACCGTTGGGGTTCTTTGTGGCAGAGCGTTCGTAGCCTGTGGCGCCAACAACAAAGCGGGAAGGCACGGTCAGGTCAACGTCATAGGTGCCGTAGTCGGCGTAGTACTCCGTATAGCGATGGTACTGATGGCAGTTCCAGCCTCCAGTGGTGCGGCCACGCTCGCCGGGACCTTCATAAACGCCGATCTTGGGAAACCACTGGGCGACCAGATAATAATCGCCGTCATAGCCCGACCGCGCAAAGACCCTCGGGAGCTTTGATGTGAAATCAACTGAAAGCTCAATGGTTCCTTTGGGTGGAACCGCCTGGGGCAACTGAATGTGCGCCACGGTCCTGTCGTCGGCATTATTATCATCAGGGTGCGCGTAAGTTATCAGCGGGGTCAGGTCAGCGCCATTAACAATCTGAATCTTGTCGATTTGTTCCCAGCCCCATTTGTCCTTGCCCGGGATGGTCAGCCAGTCGGTCAGCGAATCATGCTTACGGGCAATCGGGTCCTGGCGCATGAAAGTGCTGTCCAGGTTCTTAAATGCGTTCAGATAAAGGTGGAAGTAAAGATCGGGGATTGTATCATCGGTGTGGTTCCACCAAGTCAGAATGTAATGGCCTTTAATGGTCTTGGTGGCAGTATCCAGAGTCGCGGACATTTTGTACTGCACAATCGGATGTTCGATGCGCGACTGGTAGGTTTGAGCGGAAAGAGGTGATCGCACTCCGGCCAAGCATATCAGTATGGTGCCCAGGAACAAGCTGCGGGAAGCGCGCACAATTTCTCCCTTACCGAAAACCTGAAGTAATGGATGAATGCAGGTCCCATGAAAGCGTTTCACGGGACGCCGGTCATTCTACCAAAACTTGGAAGCTGCGCGCGAAGGAATTCCACCCTGCAGATCCGCTGCGATGAGAAACCTCGTAACGTAGCAGGCCTTTGGTATATCTAACTGATTTGTAGGCCTTAGCTTTGGCAAGACAGGCTAGGCAGGTGACGGCTGGAGCGGGTATACTGGATGTTTTGTGCTTTTTAAATCATTTAGCGCAAAGTACTGGCACACCTCGGATGTCGGTTCGCCACGAAACTTAACTGAGCCTCGGCTGGATATCTGAAAAGGCAGGTAACATTTCTTGCAGACTTACAGGCTGCGCGGCAAGCAGCTTAAGCGAATCTTTGCTCTGGTTTTTGCAGGCATTCTCAGCCTCGCTCTCCTTTGTGCCAGACCCTCCTATGCGGCGAGTCCCCAGCAAACGCAGGAGTTGAGAGGCGAAACCGTAAACGAGAACAAGGTTCCCATTTCGGGAGTTGTGTGTACCCTCCAGGGTGGACTGCTGCCTTCACAGGGGATATCGGTCACGACTGGCGCCAAGGGCGGCTTCAGCATCCGAGGCTTGTTGCCCGGCAAGTATGTCCTGACCTGCACGGCCCTGGGTTACCAGCCTTACGTAAAGACTGACCTGGCCATAAGTTCCGGATTTGCGGCGTATGTTCACGCCGTCATGCCCACGCTGAAGAAGCTTATCCAGAAGGTTGAAGTTCGGGCGCAGGCTGGGACCGTGGCGCAGCAAAGCTCAGCGCCACCCACTTCCCTCAGTTCGCAGGAACTCACCACACTGCCTATCGCCGAGCAGAAATTCAAGGCATTTCTGCCCCTGGTCCCCGGCGTGATCCGCTCTCCCAGCGGGAAGATCAGCATCAAAGGATCAGTAGAGAACCAGGGCATGCTCCTGGTGGATGGCGCGCAGGCTGTTGACCCTATCACGGGCAGCTTTGACATCGACCTTTCGATTGACGCCATTCAGTCGCTGAACGTTTACAAGGCGCCGTTTGATGCACAGTACGGAGGTTTTTCCGGCGGGCTGACCACGATTGAAACCAAGGCTCCATCCTACAAATGGGGCTGGGACATGAACGATTTCTTCCCTGGCTTTCGTGGCCGGAGCGGCCATCTGGTCGGTATTAACGACTGGGAACCTCGCCTGAACTTTACGGGCCCCATCCTGAAAGACCATCTGAATTTTTCTGAGTCATTTATCTACGACATCCTGAAGATTCCCGTCCGCGGGTTAGCCTGGCCACACAACGAAACGAAAAAGGAAGGATACAATTCCTTCACCACGCTTCAATACGTTTTCTCGCCGCGGCACATCGCTTCGTTTAATTTTCAGTTATTCCCGAGAAAGCAGGAATACGCCAATATCAATTCCCTGATTCCTCAACCGGCGTCCGCGAACCTTTCCGAACGCGGTTTCTCGTTGCAGGGCAATGACAGTTACCA
>JAJYLL010000060.1 GCA_021787735.1 Acidobacteriota bacterium
AGTACGAGTGCCCGCAAACCTGGGATTTGACCTGCACGCCCATACTGTTTCAGGAAACATCACAACAAATCGGCCTTTGACGCTCCAGGGGACCGTCAACAAGCGCGAAATCAACGGGAAAGCGGGTAACGGCGGTTTTCTTCTGGATGTCAGTACGGTCTCAGGCAATATCAACATCGACTCCCCCGCGTGAAGCGAAATCGAAGCTTCGACAGCCAGCCGTAGGTTCGATGCTAAGTCGTGTTACATCTGCACATTACTCCGAGTAATTGCAATTTCCAGCCTGGTTCCTGGAATGCCGGATAGGCCCGTCTTGAAGTGCGGGAGGTTCCCTTGCTCTGCGCCCAGGCGGTGCATGCCCTCCTGCAGGGGACCACGCGTTTGACATCAGCCACGGTGGGGGGTAGCATTTTCGCATGGTTTCCGCCCATGAAGAGCGCAGTGAGATTGAGCTGGAATGTCCGTGCTGCGGCGCGCGCCTCAAAATTGACATTTCGCTTGGCAAAGTAATCTGGCATGGGCAGCCTCCCAGAAAAACCGAGGCCCCCGACATCGACCACTCCGCGCAGTTGCTTGAAAAGGAAAAGGCCCGCCGCGAGGCCCTGTTTCGCAAGAGCTCCGAAGACGAAAAATCCAAAGCCCAACTGCTTGAGAAGAAGTTCGAAGAGGCCCTCAAGCGGTCCAAGGACGAGCCCGTCGTCCGGCCCACTCGCGACTTTGATCTCGACTAGATAGAGGAGAAAGCCAACTGGAGATCGTACATGCCGCCCGCATTGTGAGGGTCAGCAAATCTGTTTGCTTTCCTTGTGCGTTGTGCCCTGCCGAAAAGCTGTGTTAGGATGCGGCGTTGCTCCCAAGCCTGAAGATTGTTTAGTGGTAATCCCTGAAAGTGTGAGGAGTCTCTCGTGAAAATCTACGACGGTGAGAATATCCGAAACGTTGTGCTGCTGGGCCATGCCGACACCGGGAAAACGCAACTTGCTTCCGCAATGCTTTACGCTGCCGGCGTCACCACGCGGCTTGGCAAAGTGGATGATGGTACATCCGTAACCGACTTCGACGAAGAGGAAATTGAACGCGGCTTTACCATCAGCGCTGCCCTGGCCAACGCCGAATGGAACGGTACCAAGGTCAACCTGATTGACACTCCCGGCTTCAACATTTTTCTCTACGAAGCCGAGGCTGCACTGAAAGCTGCAGACGCGGCGTTGCTTGTTGTCCACGCGGTAAGCGGCGTGGAAGTGCAGACGGAAAAGACCTGGAGCTTCTGCCAGAAATATAATCTGCCGCGGGCCCTGGTGATGAACCAGATGGACCGCGAGCGCGCAAGTTTCAAGCGCGCGCTGGATGCGCTGACCGAGGCCTTCGGGCGATCGGTAATTCCTGTTCAGCTCCCCATCGGTGAGGAAAAGGATTTCCACGGCGTTATCGATCTGGTAAAGATGCGGGCAGCTCTTTATGAGAGCGATGGCTCCGGCAAGGCGAAAGACAGCGACATCCCTGCGGACATGATGGAAGCCGCCACCGCTGCCCATGAAGCGTTGGTGGAAATGGTGGCGGAAGGCAATGACAAGTTGATGGAGGAATTTTTCGAAAAGGGTACGATCCCGGTTGATGACCTGATGCCAGGGCTCCGGCAGGCGGTCGCGGAAAACCGGCTGACCCCCGTGGTTGTTTCCGCGGCCCTGCCAAACATCGGTACTCAGACCCTGCTGGAATTCATTGCCGATTATATGCCCGCGCCGACCGCGAAGGGAACGGTTGAAGGCCTCGACCAGGAAGGAGGCCAACCGGTTACGCGGAAGATCTCGAACGATGAGCCTGCCTCTGTGTTTGTCTTCAAGTCCGTTGCCGATCCCTTTGCCGGGCGGCTCAGCCTGTTCAAAGTGATGTCCGGCGTGGTGAAGAGCGAAGCGACGCTTCAGAACTTCAACCGGGGCGTGGCTGAGCGTCTGGCGCACATCGCCATACCCCAGGGCAAAGCTCAGAACGCGGTTCCCGAACTCCGCGCGGGCGACATCGGCGTAGTGGCAAAGCTCAAAGAAACCTTGACCGGCGATACGCTGGGCGATAAGAACGCGCCGATTATCTATCCACCGGTGAAACTGGCTGAACCTGCCATCTCCTTTGCCATTGAACCGAAATCCCGGGGCGATGAAGATAAGCTATCAACCGCGATCCACCGGATGCTGGAAGAAGACCTTCTCCTCCGTTTCGCACGCGATGAGCAGACCAAGGAATTCCTGCTTTCCGGCTCCGGACAGCAGCACGTGGAAGTGGCCGTTTCAAAACTCAAGCGGCGCTACAACGTTGAGGTAACGCTGAAGGCGCCCAAAATCCCCTATCGCGAGACGATTCGCGGCAAGGCTGATGCGCAGGGCAAGTACAAGAAACAGACCGGCGGCCACGGCCAGTACGGTGACTGCAAGATCAAGATGGAGCCGCTCGGCCGCGGCGAAGGTTTCGATTTCGTTAACGACATCTTCGGGGGCGCGATTCCCAGGAATTACATCCCGGCGGTTGAAAAAGGAATCATCGAATCGGCGGCCCGAGGGTATCTGGCCGGCTGCCCGGTGGTGGACTTCCGCGTGACTCTCTATGACGGCTCCTACCATGAGGTTGATTCTTCGGAGCTTGCCTTCAAGATCGCCGGCTCGATGGCTTTCAAGAAGTGCATGGAGCAGGCCAAGCCCTGCCTGCTGGAACCGATTATGGACGTGGAAGTCAACGTCCCTGAAAACTATTCGGGCGATATCATGGGCAACATGACCAGCCGTCGCGGGCGGATCCAGGGAATGGACCCCAAAGGGCATTCCACCATCATCAAAGCCCAGGTCCCGCTTGCCGAAATGCTGACTTACGCCTCAGACCTGACCTCTATGACCCAGGGGCGCGGAAGCTATTCCATGGATTTTTCCCATTACGACATCGTGCCCCAGCAGATTGCTGACAAGATTGTGGCTGAGGCCAAGGCTGCCGGTCACGGCAAGGAAGAAGAATAAGCAGGCTTCCGGTTAAGATCCATCGGGCGCCAGCCAGGAGGCACAGAGCTGATGAAAAAAGCGATCTGTTTGCTATTCCTCTTTGTGTGGCCTTCTGTGCTGCGCGCTGTCCCGCCCAAAAAGATTCCCATCCTGGTTGATACAGATATCGGCACCGATATTGACGACGCCTTTGCCCTAGCCCTCGTGGCGCGGAGCCCTGAACTCAATCTGCTGGGCGTGACAACGGTTAGCGGAGATACTCACGCGCGGGCGCGACTGGCCGCCAAGCTGCTGTGGGATGCCGGGCTTCGCCGTGTGCCGGTTGCGGCGGGTGAGCCGGGAAGGCCGCTTCCGATGGAGCAAACGCGCTGGGCCGAAGGGTTCCACAGCCCGCAGCTGTTGTCTGAAAGCGCCGTCAACTTTCTGGATGCCACACTCCGGCGGATGCCGGGAACCACCACGATTGTGGCCATCGGACCTCTTACGAATATTGCCGCCCTGTTGCAGAAAGACCCGGCGGTTGCCAAAAAAATAAGCCGGATTGTGATGATGGGTGGTTCAATTCACCACGGCTACGGCAACGACCCGACCCCTGTTGCGGAATACAACATCGCGGCCGATCCCGCGGCGGCGCAGAAAGTGTTCAACTCCGGCGTTCAAATCCTGATGGTTCCGCTGGACGTGACGGCCATGCTCCAGCTCCACGCAAGCGATCGTCACCGCGTTTTTACGAATCTCTCGTCGATGACGGACGCATTGGCAATCCTTTACAACCTGTGGCACCAGCGTACGCCCACGCTGTTTGATCCCATGGCCGTGGCCATGGTGATCGATCCCGGCCTGTGCCAGACACAACCTCTCAACGTTGAGATCGACTCAAACGGCTTCACTCGCGTTGTCGACAACAAAGCACCCAACGCCACCGTCGCTTTGCATACTGACCCGCAGAAGTTCTTCCAGTTCTATCTTTCGCGAGTTGCGCCGGAATCGAAGCAATAGGACACACGCCGCCTCTTTTGTGCGTGCTCTATCAGCCTATGCTCCACTGATTTTCCGCTAGCGATAAGGCGCAAGCTTCGCAGTAATCCGGTCGTGGATCCAATGGGGATCCCACCACTCAAGGGGGTCCACAAAGACTCCGTCCACCAGGACCGAAAAGTGGAGGTGGTCGCCTCCGGCAAGGCCTGTTTCTCCGCTGTGGCCGATGATCTGCCCGCGCGTGACGTGCTCGCCAGCCTTGACGGCAAGAGAGCTCATATGTCCGTAGAGAGTCTGCAAGCCGCAACCGTGGTCGATGAGGACGGCGTTGCCGTAAATCCCGAAGAACTTGGCAAAGACCACCACACCGTTATTGGCAGCGGGGACTGGGGCATGTGCGGTCGAGGCCAGATCGTACCCGAGATGCGTTTCATGGTCCACCACCTTGCCGTGGTAGAGGTAGGTCCGGTAGTCGGCAAAGTGTGCTTCCACTTTTGAGTTCGGGTAACGCAGGAAAACCTGCGTCCACAAGAACTCCGGGGCCGTCTTCTGTGAATATGCCACCAGCAACTGCGACTCAATCAGGCGGAGACGCTGGTTGATCATCAGATAATTTTTCAGAAGGCTTCCCTGGTCTTGCATATCAGGATTGTGGCTCATAATCGGCGGCACAACGCGCTGCATAAAACTATCCGACAAATTGATCTTGCCGTCTCGGAACTTCTGCGGAAAAACTTTGTAGTTGAAGTTCGAAACCGTCTGGTTACCTGCGTCATCACGCGCAACGATTTGGGCGGGAGTCTTCGGGTCAATGTTGTAAGGGTAGGCGAACAGGCACATCCGTGTGTCGGGGAGAGACTTTTTGACTGGCCAGCTTCGGAAGAAATGCGTGCCTACCTGGATCCCGGATTCGGTTGTTCCCGGAGAGACTTTGAAAAGCACAAGGTCGCAGCCTCCCTGGTTGACGTAGACCTGCGGAGTAAGCACGGCAACCTCCGGCGGGTGAAATCTCACCGGCAAGCTGAGCTTTATCTCGCCCCTGCCGCCGCGGAAGAACCGTCCCCAGGAATTGTTGGTAGCCACGATCTCCAGCGTTGCCCGGCCCTCTTTCAGGTCGGGAATGCTCTGATGGCCGATTTGCGCTTTGAAGTCACCGATCGAGGGGGTACGCTTGGCCCAGAGCTTCCACCACGGCGGCGATGGCGCATTGCGAATTTCACTTGAGGACGGCACAGTAAAGTGCCGGTCTCCCTGTTGAATGTGGACGCTGATGTTTTTCAGCGCATACTCGTTGTCCTGAACGGTGAATGCAACTGTTGTCTGCTTGCCGATGCCCTTCACCGTCGTGGTGAATTTGATGACGGGAGCTTCGTGGCTAAAGGCTTTCCACCCGAGAATAACGATTGCGGCCATGAAAACGAGAAGTATGACAATCCAGCCCTTGCCCAGCCCAGTGCCTGATTTATTGTAAGAATTCCTCAAACTTCGTCCTCCTGATGCAGTTCCTCCTGCCTCTTCAAGAACTATACCATCGTCTGAAAAAGGGACGAAAACCCGAAAGTAGTCTGCGCTCCTGGGAAATTTTCGACCGAGGGCCTTGACGCGTTGAGTTGCGTCATCTCATCTTGGCAATCGTTCCTCGAGCACCCTACAATGAGGCAGTTCCTGCAACGCGGAGGAACTCTTGATGGACCATTACAACCTGCTGCTTGATCTGCTCATCCTGTTTGGCTTTGCCACGCTCATCGCCGTTATACTGCGGCGGGCGCGGCAGTCCGCCATCGTTGCCTACCTGCTGACCGGCATCCTGGTGGGACCTTCCGGATTCCACCTGATCACAAACCGTGCGGCCATTGAGACGATGTCCGAAATCGGTGTGGCTCTGTTGCTGTTCACCATCGGCATGGAGTTCTCTCTGAACAAAATTGCGGCCATGTGGAAGCTTGTGATGGGTGCCGGCGGTCGTCAGGTACTACTGACAATCGTCGTTGTCCTCGGCCTGGCCTTTCTGGCAAATCACGACTGGAGACAGGGAATTTACTGGGGATTTCTCGTTGCCGCCAGCAGCACTGCGATAGTCCTCAAACTCCTCCTTGAGCGGGACGAACTGGAGACTATTCACGGTCGCGTCATCCTTGGTGTTCTCCTGTTTCAGGACCTCTGCGTTGTGCCGATGATGGCCATCCTGCCGGCGCTCACCGCGCCTTCGGGCGAAATTGCACTGACCGTGGTTTATGCGCTGGCCAAAGTGATCGGCGCTGGCGCGATCCTGTTTGCCGCCCGCTATTCCTTTCCTCTCTTCTGGCGGCGCATTGTTGAGGTGCGCACCCATGAGATATTTATCATTGCCGCCATTTTCTTCAGTCTCGGTACTGCGTGGGCCTCTGCCTCTCTGGGCTTGTCGCTGGCTCTGGGCGCGTTCATCGCTGGACTGGCCCTTTCGGAATCTTCCTATGCGCACCAGATTCATGCAGACATCCTCCCGTTCCGCGACAGCTTCAACAGCCTTTTCTTTATTTCGGTGGGCATGCTGCTGGATTGAAGTTTGTTCATGACCGATGGGCCACGGTGCTCGGGATTGCCGCGTTGATTTTCGGGCTCAAGGTGCTGACGGGGTCCGCGTCCGTCCTATCAATGGGCTTTACGGCCCGAAAATCACTGCTTGTGGGCCTGAGCTTGGCACAAGTGGGCGAGTTCAGCTTTGTTCTGCTACACCAGGGTGAGCGGCTTGACCTTGTCCCCACAGGCGAGTATCAGATCTTTCTGGCCGCTGCCATCATCACCATGATGTTGACTCCGACGGTCATCCAACTTTCCCCGAGTATCGCGACGCGCATGCCGGAGATGCGGCGTTGGCGGCGATTCTTCCCCGAGCCCGGCGAGATTGAATTGGCGGCTCAGGCCGCGCCACAGCACGACCACGTCACCATCTGCGGTTATGGCCTGAACGGGCGTATGCTGGCGCAGGCACTCCGACGGAAAGGCATTGCCTACCTTGTCCTGGAACTGGACCCGGCCATTGTCAGCCATGCCATGGCGGAGGGCGAGTCCATCTTTTTCGGTGACAGCACGAAAGCTGACATCCTGGAAAAGGCTGGAGTAAGCAGGGCGCGTGCGGTGGTCTTTGCCATTTCTGACCCCTTTGCGGTGCCGAGGGCCGTTGCCACAGCCCACGCCCTGAATCCCAGCCTCATTACGATCGTCCGTACCGGGCGCCTGGGACATACCAATACGCTCGAAAGCGCTGGCGCTTCATATGTTGTTGCCGCGGAACTAAGTGCTGCGAAGGAAGTGCTCGAGCGGGTCCTAGCTTTGAATAACCCAGCTTCTGAAAAGGCGCAGCTTCACGCGGGAGAATCTTCAGAAGAGCCGGATAGCAATCCACGAAAGACGCCCTGAACTTAGCAGGGTGTCTTCCCATCGCTGGCAATTCGACGCACGACGTGTTTCCGGTGTTGGTCCATCAGATAGTTGTCTGTCATTCCTGCAATGTAGTCGCACACCACACGATGAGTCGGTTCCTTGCGCGTCTTGGCAACGTAAAAGGGAGGCAGGCTGCGGGGATGGCTCATATAGAATTCGAACATCTGGGCAATGCACCGTACGATCTTCTTGCGTTCAGCGTAGATCTGGCGATGCGTATAAAGATTGTCTCTGAGAAAAGTCTTCAGCATCTGGTTCTCTCGTGACATCCGCGGGCTGGGTCCCACCAGGCGTGGCGCCGCCGCGCGCACCTGGTCCACGCTTCTGATCCTCATTTGTTTCAGCCGCTCACGCGTTGCTTCCACCAGGTCCGTGACGAGGCAGTCCATAAGCTGCTTGAGCGCCTCATTGAATTTCAGTTTCTCGGCTGCTTGCGGGTGCTTCCGCTCAACCGGGCGGAGCAGGCGGCCGAACAGGGGCACACCGTCACGAATCTGTGCCAGCGTCAGCAGTTTCGCCTCATAACCATCGTCAAGGTCGGCGCAGTCATAGGCGATCTCGTCGGCCACATCAATCAGCTGTGCCTCAAGCGGGGGGCGCTCGTCGAGCCGGTATTCCTTCAAATCTGGATAATGCTCGGAATCGTAGTCGCGCGAGTGCTTGACAATACCTTCGCGGACTTCGAATGTCAGATTTAAACCGGGGAAACCAATATACTTCTGCTCAAACTGTTCGACAATCCGCAGGGCGTGGAGGTTGTGGTCAAACCGGTCGCCCTGACGCATCATTAAACGGTCCAGTTCGCTTTCACCCGCGTGGCCGAACGGAGGATGGCCCACATCGTGGACTAGCGCCAGTGCTTCCACCAGGTCCGTGTTCAGATGAAGGGCTTTGGCGACCGTGCGGCTGATCTGGGCCACTTCCAATGTGTGGGTAAGGCGGTTGCGAAAATGATCGGAATAGCGCCGTGTGAAGACCTGAGTTTTGTTTTCGAGCCGCCGGAAGGCGCGGGAGTGGACAATGCGGTCGCGGTCGCGCTCATACTCATTTCGGTAGGGGTGCGGCTGTTCTGGAAAACGCCGGCCAAGGCTTTTTGCCACCGCCATCGCATAATTGGCCAGCCCGGCTTGGGTTCCATCACGCATGACACATACTCAAAAAAGCTGCTCGCATCTATCATAGCGGATTCAAGCATCGATTTTGAGCAAGGAACACTGAATCCGAATAGAAAATCCGGCAAGTTGCCCCGTCCAGATTCGATGAGAAGAGATTCCTTTGATATAATCCTCTTCTTCTTCGCGGATACTGCGGCAGCATCGATCGGCTGAATGGCAAGGCGGCAAGGCCGCGCAAGCTTCTATTCTTGCTGAGAGGAGACCCGCTCTCATGGTCAGAGATACAATTGTTTGCCTGCTGGCGGGGGGCGCCGGAGAACGCCTCTATCCCCTGACCCGTGATCGCGCCAAGCCTGCCGTGACCTTCGGCGGCATCTACCGTATCATCGATATTACCCTGTCCAACTGCATCAATTCCGACCTGCGCCGTATCTTCGTGCTGACGCAGTACAAGGCGCTGTCTCTTAATCGGCACATTCGTGAAGGCTGGAGCATGCTGGCCGGCGAGCTGGGCGAGTTTATCCAGGTTCTTCCTCCCATGATGCGCGTGGGCGATTACTGGTATCGCGGCACGGCCGACGCCATTTTCCAGAACATTTATTCCATCGGCAGCGAAACCTCCAAGTATGTCATGATCCTTTCCGGTGACCAAATCTACAAGATGAATTACCAGTTAATGATCCAGCGGCACGTTGACGCCGGAGCGGAAGCGACCGTGGGAGTGATTGAGGTCGATATCGCGGAAGCTTCGCGTTTCGGCGTTGTCGATCTCGATTCGGAGCACCGCATTGTCGGCTGGCAGGAGAAGCCCCCCGATCCCAAGCCCTCTCCGCACAATCCGAACAAGTGCTATGCCTCAATGGGCATCTACTGCTTTAATCGCGACGTTTTGCTCCGGTGCACGATGGCGGATGCCGAGGACCCGAATTCAAACCACGATTTTGGCAAGGATATCATTCCCAAGCTGCTTGAACGAGGAAACATCTACGGCTACGACTTTGTGGATGAGAACAAGAAAGAGGCGCAGTACTGGAGGGACATCGGGACTCTGGGCGCTTACTATGAAGCCAACATGGACCTGGTGGCGATCTCTCCGGTCTTCAACCTTTATGATTCCAGTTGGCCCATCCGAACCTACCAGCGGCAGTATCCTCCTGCCAAGTTCGTCTTCGCCCAAGAGGGCCGTCGGATGGGCATTGCGGTGGACTCGATGGTTTCTGCGGGCTCGATCATTTCCGGCGGCCGCGTGACGCGTTCGATCATTTCTCCTAATGTCCGTGTGAACAGCTACACAGACATTGAGGGCTCAATCATCTTTTCACACGTCAATGTTGGAAGGTATTCCCGGATCCGCCGGACTATTATCGACCGGCACATCAATATCCCGGAGCACACCGAAATCGGCTATAACTTGGAAGAAGACCGCAAGAAATATCATGTGACGGATGAGGGCATCGTCGTGGTGGTGCCGGAGAGGCGCATGTTCGAGGAGCCGGAATAACCTTGCAGACGGTGCAGCAGGCGACGGACTCAAATTTCCATCGCACGCGGTGGTTCGTTCCTGTTCACGCTCCCAGCCATTGATTTTGAGAGTCGCAGCAGCCATCCACCATCCGTGATGGGAGGGGACCATGACTCGGAAATCCTGCCTGAGCTGTGTGCCAACTATCTGGCACGGCCGGAAGGCGTATGTTCTAAAGAACGACACTGTCCAGTTGGTTACCCTTACCGGCGGAGGTCACATCGCAGAGTTCAGATTTGTTGGCGGCTCTCCGTTTTCCCAACTTAGTCCTCTATGGGTCCCGCCGTGGAAAAGCATGGAACCCTACGAGTACCGCGAGAAGACCCACTCGCGACTCTATGGCTCGCTGCTTGAAGGGAAACTGCTGTCGGGAATAGCCGGGCACAACATCTGCCTGGACTATTTTGGCCCGCCGACACAGGCGGAAACCCGGTTGGGCCTTTCGCAGCACGGCGAAGCGCCCATGTCGAAATGGCAGAAGACAGCGTTGCGGACCGACCGGCAAAAGACTTCACTGACCCTTTCAACGCGCCTGCCCGCAGCAGGCCTCACCTTCACGCGCAATTTGAGGTTGCAATGGGGCGCCCCCGTTGTCTATTTCACTGAGACCGTTGTCAACGAGAACAGGAAGGATCATTTCTTCCACTGGGTGCAGCATGTCACCCTCGGCCCGCCGTTCATCTCCGCGCGCGACAGTCGCGTGGCCCTGCCTGGAACCAGGGGCATGACCTTTCCTCATCCTTACAACGGCAAGAATTCCCTGCTTGCCACGAACCGCAGTTTTCGCTGGCCGCTGGCTCCTGCTTTGAAAGGTGGCACCGTTGATTTGACGCACACGTTGTTGCGTCCGGGCACGGGAATGGTTGTGGGTGTCCTGCTGGATCCTCGAAGCAAGCTGGGGTTTGTGGCGGCGCTCAATCTCCGGCATCGATTGCTGATCGGGTATTGTTTTGACCGAAGCGACTTCCCTTGGGTAGCGGTGTGGGAAGAGAACCGGGCGAACGAGGGGCCGCCGTGGAAGAAGCGGACCGAAACCCGGGGACTGGAATTCGGCACCACGGCCCTTCCTGTCCAGCGGCATGAGAACGCCAGCATGGGAAGCCTGTTCGGTGTCCCTACTTACGCCAGTGTTCCTGCGCGTGGGCGAAAGACGGCCCGCTACCTGGCGTTTCTGACTCAGGTTCCCAGTGGGCTTGCCGAAATCCGCAAGATCGGAATCGAAGGGAATGAAATTGTTGTGCATGGGAAGGGCAAAGAGATCTCGGTCAGAGTGCCTGCGCCGGGACTTTCCGATTTCGGCCTGACTGCTTCAGCAGATTGGAAGTAGGCGGATGCTTGTAAAAATTGTTTCCCGCTTGTTTTTCCCAGTACCTGTTATCTGCGAACTCCTGTTGGCCAGCGTGTTGTTGGGGTGTTTCACGCGCAGGAAAAAGGCGGGGATGGTTCTTACAATCATTGGAACAGGCTTGCTCCTGCTGCTGAGCATAGCGCCGGTGTCCGGTGCTTTCTTGAGGACGCTCGAACAGCGCTATCCTCCCCTTAATTTGTCGTCTTTGCCCGCGGAGCTGACAAAATCATCGAGCGGGATCTTTATCGTTGTGCTCGGAAGCGGCTATTCACCTGATCCAAGCGTCGATCGCAACAGCCACCTTTCGCAAGATGCCCTGGCGCGGTTGCTCGAAGGCGTGGAGATTTGGCGGAAAGTAAAACCCTGCAAGCTGATATTGTCGGGAGGGCCGCCCGCCGCGGCGCAGGCGATGAAAGACGTCGCAATTTCTCTGGGTATCCCCCAGCAGGAAATTATTCTTGAAGAAAAATCACGCAATACCGAACAGGAAGCCCAGTTCATCAAACCGATGGTTGGCAGCACGCCCTTCATCCTGGTCACTTCCGCTTCTCACATGCCGCGCGCGATGGGCCTTTTCCAAAAACTCGGAATGCACCCAATCGCGGCCCCTACGGACTACCTGGCCAAGACGGGCGGACCATTTTCGCCGGACGAGTTCTATCCCGGCGCTGGTGGCCTGTTCGAAGCAGAAAGGGCTGTCTATGAATACTTGGGGATGGCCTGGGAAAAGCTGCTTGGCGAGATTTAAATGATGGACGCGGTGGGCATGAAAGTCAAAGGGTCGAAAAGCATGACGATGGATCATATCGCCAGTCGGAAAAACTAAAGGACTAATCATGAAATTCAGGCACTGGTTTTCAATACTACTTTCAATTGCCGCTCTGGCGGCTTTGCCGGCAGGTTTAAGATCTCAGACGGCCATCGCTCCGCCAGGGCGTCACGTCGCACGTGAACCCATCGAGTGGATTCGCCTCTGGCTGCCGAATGTGGACAAGAAAGACCTGCCGCAGGTTCTGCTGCTCGGCGATTCGATAACCCAGGCCTATTACGAGGATGCGGCCGCAGACCTGAAAGGCAAAGCGTACGTCGGTTATCTGACCTCGTCGCTTTCGGTCGGGGACCCGATGTTGCCCCGACAGATTGCGCTGGTTCTGAAAAACTACCGCTTCGACGTGATCCATTTCAACAATGGGCTGCATGGCAAGGATTACAGTGAACAGGAGTACGCCCGCTACTTCCCGCAGTTTGTCAAAACCATCCAGGCGAATGCCCGCGGCGCAAAGCTGATCTGGACCAGCAGCACGCCGGTGCGCACGGGAAAAGACATGTCCGAATGTGCTCCATTTACCACGCGCGTGATTGCCCGCAACAAGATCGCCGCCGACTACGTCCGAAAGGAGGGGATTCCGATTGACGATCTCTACTCGGCCGTCGTGAACCATCCCGAGTACTACCTTGGCGTCGATGGCACGCATCCTAACCCGCAAGGCCGCGCTGTGGAAGCTCGCGACGTCGCTGCATCCATCCTTAGAGTCCTGGGGAAGTAGGCGAGGGATCTGCTCCCACAGGCCCTTGAAACTCAACCCGGGAAGGATGATGATCGGATTTCTCTCAATGGTAGAGAAACGGTTTGCGCGGCCCGATCAGGTGAGCTATTTTAGGGGCGCACCGCAAGCTACCGAGGGGGATTTTATGGCAAAGAATCTTTCGCGCAGGGACTTTCTGGAGACGGCATTTGCCGCAGGCGCAGGATTAGCGGCATGGGGATCGGCTTCACGCCTTGCGCATTCGGTTACCCCGCCTTTTCCCGGGCCTTTCGCACCCACTTGGGATTCCCTTTCGAATTACCAAGTGCCTGACTGGTTTCGTGACGCAAAGTTTGGTGTCTTTATGCATTGGGGAGTCTATTCCGTCCCCGCGCACGCGAGCGAGTGGTATCCGCGGCTGATGTATCGCAAGGAGAGTCCGGTCTTTGAATGGCACCGGCAGCACTGGGGGCCGCAGTCGATGTTCGGCTACAAGGATTTCATTCCCTTGTTCCATGGCGAGCATTGGAGGCCGGACGAGTTGGTAGACCTTTACAGGAGAGCGGGCGCAAAGTACATCATCCCCGTAGGCGAGCACCACGATGGATTCCCCATGTATGATTCGCACCTGACGGAATGGTGCGTGGCCCGGATGGGCCCCCGCCGCGACACCATTGCGGAATGGGCTCGTGAAGTTCGCAACCAGGGATTGAAGCTTGGCATCTCCTCGCACCGAGCGTTCCACTGGTCGTACTACACATTTGAGAAAGATTTTGACACCAGCAATCCGCTCTACGCGGGGCTTTACGGCCCCATTCACGCTCCGACGCCGTTGATTAACCAGCAGCCCGGGCAAATGGTGCAGGAACCGTCGGAGGAATTTATTCAGGACTGGTTCGCGCGTTGCGTGGAGATCGTGGATTTGTATCGTCCCGACCTCTTCTATTTCGACTGGGCAGACATTGCCCCGGGATTTGAACCGGAGCGGAAACAGTTTGCCGCCTATTACTACAATGTGGCGGCGCAGCGGGGGCAGGACGTGGTGCTGACTTACAAACTTACGGCCTATCCGGAACATGCTGCCGTACTGAATATCGAGCGCGGACTTGCGTCCGGCATCCGAGAACTGCCCTGGCAGACCGGAACCTCGGTCAGTTGGAAATCCTGGGGCTACATCGAGGACGACAGCTTCAAATCAGCTTCGTTGATCATCCACGAATTCATCGACATTGTCAGCAAGAACGGGAATATGTCGCTTAACGTGGGGCCCCGGTCCGACGGGACCCTGCCGCCGGAGGCCGAAGAAATATTTCGGGGCATCGGCCGATGGATGGGTGTTAACGGCGAAGCCATTTACGGCACGCGTCCCTGGAAAATTTTTGGCGAAGGCCCCACCACGCTGGCCAGCGGGTCATTCGGTGAGGAAAAGCTAAAGGACCTTTCGTTCACGCCGCAGGACGTTCGCTTCACAACGAAAGGCGACACAATCTATGCGATCCTCATGGCTTGGCCGGAACAGGAGGCCAAGATCAAGGCACTGGGGAGAAATTCAAAGACCGCGCCCGCCAGAATCTCAAGCGTAAGCTTGTTGGGCAGCGATGCGCGAGTCAAATGGCGCCAGGATCCTGACGCGCTCGTGGTTGAAATGCCCGGCGAGAAGCCATGTGGCATTGCTTACGCCTTGAAGATCACAACTTAACGCTCCCGCTCTGAATACTTACATGCAGTTTTCCCCCCGAGTCCGAACTGAACCCAGCTCTTCACAACACCCCCCTTTGGCCCAACAAACAGTCACATTTCGGCGGCTGGAAGCGTTTTCCTAGTGTAGACTCGGGAGGTTTCGGGTGGATATTCTAGTGCTGGCGGGCTTCAATGAGGCCGGGGTGAGTGACCTAAAGCGTGTGGATCGAGGGGATGCGTGCTGGCCCGAGGAGGCATTCCAGAGCTTCTTTCTGGAGAACTATGCGCGGCTGTCGGGCGTCGTCTTCCGCATTGTTGGCGATTACTCCCGTGCCGAAGAGCTGACGGACGAAGCCTTTTGGAGACTTTACCATCAGCCTTACGGTGGCGACAGATTTAACCCAGGCGGCTGGGTTTACCGGACCGCAACCCGTCTTGCAATCGACGAGTTGCGGGCCGAAGCCCGCCGTGGGCGCTACGAGCAGGAAGCAGGGCCAGCGCTGATTGCGGGTTCGGGGCCGGACCCCCTGGATGTTGTACTGGAAGCAGAGAGATGTGCACAGGTACGCAAGGCCCTGACTTTTCTTCGACCCGGCCAGGCACAGCTTTTGATTTTGCGGGCAAGTGGTTTCTCGTATCAGGAGCTGGCCGAAACATTGAAGATGAAAAGGGGATCGGTTGGAACCGGGCTTATTCGCGCGGAAGCCGCCTTTCGCAAACACTATTCCAGACTTTACGGGAATAAGGAGGAGTTATGAACTGCCTTACCGACCAAACTCTCCGCGCCCTGATTGACCAGGAAGCGACGGAATCCGAAAGACAAGATGCCGAGCAGCACCTCAAACAGTGCGCGGATTGCCGCGCCCGCATGGAACGCATGGCGCGTGAGAACATCGAAGCGAAAAGTGCCCTGGAGTTCCTGACGCCACAAAAAATGACCGAGCCCGCACAGGCATTGCAGAGGTTTCAGGCGCGGCTCGCATCTGAAGGTGATGTGTCAGCCCGGCGCGGCTTCCTGAGGGGGTTCTTCTCGTTGCATCCACTTCCTGCGTGGGGTGCACTGACCACGACGGCGGTGATCATTGTGCTTCTCACGTTTGCCCCGGCGCGAAGCTGGACTCAGCGCATCCTGGCGATGCTGCGCGTCGAGAAGGTGACCGTCGTCCCCCTGGATCTGAAATTCGATACCAACAGCGACACGCAGGCGCTTATCCGGAAGGTCATCTCTGATGAAGTCACCGTGACACTCTCGGCCGGCAAGCCGCAGTTTGCTGCAAATGCTTCCCAAGCGACCCAGATGGCGGGTTTCCCGGTGCGCAGTTTCACCGACATGAAAGAGGCCCCGAAAATCGGAGTGGTTGGGGAGCAGGCTTACATCATGAAGCTGGATCAGAACCGCCTCCAGTCTATTATCGACAGCATCGGGAAGTCAGACTTGCAGGTCCCCAAGAGCGTGGACGGTCAGGAGATCGCAGTGCACGTTCCCAAATCTGTTTTTCTCCGTTACGGCAACTGTCCGGAGAAGCACCCGGGATCGAAGCCTGGCGACGTGGATCATAGCGCCTCCGCCGCCAGCGCAGGCTGCACTATATTTGCCGAGGTCCCAAGTCCGATCGTCAGTGTCCCCCCGGAATTGAATGTCGGGCAGCTCTTCCAGATCGCCCTTCAGGTGGGCGGCATGAGTCCTGAGGAAGCGCAAGCTTTCTCCTCGAAAGTCGATTGGAAATCGACCCTTGTTGTCCCGATACCGAGAGGTGCAAGCTCTTATTCTGAAGAGCAGGTGGACGGCGTGACTGGAAATTTAATCTTGGCCAAGGGACGTCGCGGGCAGGGGCCCGAATACACATTGATCTGGGTGAAGAAGGGAATCATCTATTCGATTCACGGTTCCGGCGGGCCTGATCAGGCCAGAGCGCTTGCAAGAGCTTTAAGCTAATATATCCAGATATCCCACTCTCGTGTGGGATTTGCGACCTGCACATCGCCGAATGAGCCAGGCAACGAATGGATTCCATCGAAATGCAACGGGCTTCTTCCAGAGCAGACCTTGCCATCGAAACTCGGGGGTTGGGAAAAGTCTTCGGCTCCAAGGTTGCTGTGCGCGGCCTTACTCTTGAAGTGCCCCGGGGAGAAGTATTCGGTTTTCTCGGCCCCAATGGAGCAGGCAAAAGTACCTCAATAAAAATGCTGCTGGGGCTGATCGCGCCCACTCGTGGTGCAGCCCTTGTGTTGGGTTCGCCTGCCGGTGATGTGCCGGTCCGGCGGAAGATAGGCTTCCTGCCTGAACACTTCCGTTTTTACGAATGGCTGACGGCGGCCGAGCTTCTCGGCGTGCACGGACGTCTCTACGGGATGACGAAGTCGAAGCTTCGAGCGCGCATCCCCGAATTGCTGAATGAGGTCGGTCTTTGGCCGCATCGCGAAAAGCAGTTGCGTAATTTCTCCAAGGGCATGATGCAGCGCCTGGGGCTGGCTCAGGCCCTCCTTAACGATCCAGAGCTGATCTTTCTTGATGAGCCGACATCGGGGCTGGACCCCGCAGGCCGAAAGCTGGTGCGCGATATTATCAGGGCCCAGCGCGACCGGGGAGCCACGGTCTTCCTGAATTCTCATCTTTTGAGCGAAGTTGAAGTTACGTGCGACCGCGTCGCCTTTATCAAGAACGGTGAGGTGCTTGAGACCCGGCGACTTGGGGCGCTCCTTGAGGGTGAAGTCACGGTGACAATGCGGACCGGTAACCTTAGCCCTGAAACCCTGGTCTCACTCGCTCAGCGCGTTTCATCTTTGAAGGCTACCGGAGATCTGCTGACGTTCTGTACCCCATCTATGGACCCCTTGCCTGACATCGTGCGCTTTCTTGTCAATCAGAACGTGGACGTATATGAAATCACGCCGCAGCGTCTTTCGCTCGAAGATCTCTTCCTTCGAATAGTGGGCGCAGACGGAGGGCTCTGATGGGAACTTGGGTGATGGCCGGCGTGACATTCCGTGAAGCTGCTCGCAAGAAAGTCCTCTGGATGGCGCTGGTTGCGGGAGGGGGCTTCCTTGCGCTTTTTGCGACGGGCATGCATTTTCAGGCGCGAGGTATCCATGTGCCCAGTGAGGCCATCCGTCACCAGGTGCTCAACACGTCGCTCATGATGGGACTTTATGCCGCTGACCTGCTTACGGTGTTAATGACTATCCTTATTGCCGCTGACACTCTTTCCGGTGAAATTGCTTCCGGCACCATTCACGCCATCGCCACCAAGCCCATTACGCGGCGGCAGATACTCCTGGGCAAGTGGATCGGATATGTCGGAATGCTGACGGCGTACATTCTTTTTTTATTGGGAGGAGTTGCCCTGCTTGGATACATTCTCGGCGGGGCAACAGTGCAGCATCTTTGGAGCGGCCTCGGGCTGGTGTGGCTGGAAAGCATCGTTTTGCTTAACGTCACACTCCTTTGCGGAACAGCTTTTTCCACGCTCGCCAGCGGTGTCATCGTGCTGGGCATTCACGGAGTCGCTTTTCTTGGCGGCTGGATCGAGCAGATTGGCGCTTTCACGCACAGTCAGGGCGCCGTCAATGTGGGTATTGTTGCGAGCATCCTGATGCCGAGTGAATCATTATGGCGCCGTGCGGCGTTTGACATGCAATCGCCCTTGATGAGCGTCCTGAACATTTCTCCATTTAGCACCCTCTCAGCACCGAGCCGATTGATGGTTGCTTACGCTGTTGTGTATTTGCTTGTGGCGCTTGGGCTGGCTCTGCGCCGCTTCCGGCTCCGGGACCTGTAAGTGGCTGTCTGCATCTCATGAGCGGCGATTCGCGGCACCTGACCCCCGTGACGCCTGCGGAATTTCATGAGGGCTTTGTCCTTATTTTCACTATCGAATTCAGTGCTGGCGTCCTCAGTTAACGTCGGCCGAGCGGTCGCCCTCGTATTGCATGATGTGATAATAAGCCTCCCATCCGTCCCAAAGTATGGGCGGCGGCAAGTGCGTCAGCGGATCGGTGAGAAATTTAGAAAAGATCTCTACCATCTGCTTTGTGCGGTAAACGCCGGTCAGCCAGTCACCACAATACCAGTTCTTCCACTTGCCGTACTCCGCGGCCGCTTCCGCCTGCTGGATGGAATCGAGAGCCTGCAACGCTTTTTGCGCCGAGGCGCGTGCCTCGCTCATCTTGCCTTCCTGCGCTTCCTTGATGGCACTGGCCACCTCGAACAGCGTCTGGTTGCTCTCCCGGTTGATGGCAATCATGGCCAGCACACTCGAGCGATAGAAAGGCTTGCGGGCAGGAGCGACCACCGGCTCGGCATCGAGGGCGTGCTTCCACACTGCGTCCCAGCGCGGCTGTGCGCTGCCGCATTGATCGATTGCTCTCTTTATAGCGTGGTTCAGCCATTCCTTGCTGGGCGCATGCGGAAAACCAGTGCCGAAAATCCGGGGCTGCACCCATTTCGGTGCCTGGCTGGGAAGGGAGTAGAGCGGGGAATCGATCATGTACGTAAGCATCATAGTGCGCGCTTCGGTATGGTAAAACTGGTCGCCGTACTCGTGGATTGGTGTGCCAAAGTGCGCGGGAGCTTTGAAGTAGTCCTCGTAAACCTCGGCCACCCGTGGAGCTGCATTGGCTCCAAACTCGCCGGCGGGCCACTTCTGATAATAGGCTTTGTCGGCATCAACGCCACCAGTAGGAACGCCGCTCCATCCCACGTTTAACACGGCCTTGGCGGTCATAAGGACCGGGCGGATGTCGCTGGTATTCACCAGCAGATAATCAGTGGCCCCGGCCTTGATGTAGCGGCCGAGCTCGGAATAGATACGTTCCACCGGAACCATTTCAGTCAGCTGATTGGCCCGGCCATTCATCATGGCCACGTGATAGTAAGCCCCCTGGCCGACGGCAACTTCGCCTTTGTCTTGCAGATAACCGTAGCCGCTGTCGGGCCATACTTTGTGGACCTCGGGCGGGATGCTGAGGTCGCCCTGCTGCACCAGGCGCGCGCCTTCCTGCCACAGGTTGGTGATGAACTGCGCGTCAGGGTGCATTGAGCGAACAATCTGAATCTGGCTGGCGATGGCTTTGCTGATCAGCCGCCCGAGTGCTTTGTTGTTTCCGCGCACGGCAGGGTCTGATGAGGCATAGGTAACGTCCGACAATCCCCGCAAGCCTACCGTCCAGAGCACTTCAACTCCCGGCGGATATTCCCGGACTGCGTCCCGCCAGGCGCGATCCAGAATTTCGGGATGCTCGGTGTAGTTGTAGGGTACACCTTTAGGCCAGCGCGCCACGTTCAGCCCCAGTGGAATTGCATGGTGCTGGGTGATCATCAGCCCGCGCTCGCCGGCCAGTTTGATCTGGGGTTCATCGGAAAAAATCCACGTTCCGGGGCACACCATGTTGCCCTTCAGGCGCAGGATGGTTTCAAAAATCCTGTTCCAGACTTTCAATGAGATTCCTGTTTTCTTTCCCGGCGCCCAGCCGGTCAGGAGGTCTTCGTCGTTGATGAAAAACCCTCGGTAGCGGAATGTTGGCCCTTGGGTCTCAGAAAGATTGTCCGCAATGCCCACTTCAGCTCGGTGCGGGGGTTGGTGGTCTGTCCACCAGCAGAGTGGGTCCACTCCCAGGAATTGCTGCGAGAACTGGTAGATGGCGTAAATCGTACCCCGCATGT
Source organism: Acidobacteriota bacterium (assembly GCA_021787735.1). Classification (GTDB taxonomy): domain Bacteria; phylum Acidobacteriota; class Terriglobia; order UBA7540; family UBA7540; genus SCRD01. Next base: position 20,239 of record JAJYLL010000060.1, read on the forward strand.
CCGAGCCGGTCAGCACTACGGCATGAACGGCCGGCGACCCAGGAATGGAATGATTCACCGCCTGAATGTGCAACCTTTCCCACCCGGCGGGTTTCTGCACGCCTGCGGGTAAATCGGTACCGCTGGCAATCCAGAGCGTGGTCGCACTGGCTTTCGCGGGATTGTGCACAATTGCGACCGGACGGCCGAAAACCTTCTGCAGATCGCTGGCCAGATCCTGCGCCGCCTTCTGCACCGGCCGCGGTTCGTGTGGGCTGACGTAGAGACTGGTGTTGGAATCGATCCTGAGAGTTTCCGCCGCGCCTAGCGGGAAACAGCACGCCAACACCACGGCCCAGGTAAGGAATGCTTTCAGAATAGCTTTCACGCCGTGAGTCCTCCTCTGATATACAGCGTGGCATGTTAGCTTGCGCGGATGCTGAGGGCCGCGCTGATGGTCTGGGTCGAACTCGGACCCACCCGGAGTTCCACCGTGCCGGGCTTGACGACGCGCCTCATGTCGAGGTCATAAACCGCCAGCATTTCTGGCATGATCTTGAATTCGACCGTCTTCTTTTGTCCAGGCTTCAGCGTAAAGCGCTCGAACCCTTTCAGCTGGATAACGGGTTGGGTGACTGCGCTGACCGGCCGGTGAACGTACAATTGCGCGACCTCATCCCCTTCGCGTGAACCCGTGTTGGTCACATCCACGCGCAGAGTTGCCGTGCCCTCCGTGACAATCGATGCAGGGGTGACAACGGGGTTGCTAAACCTGAACGAGGTGTAGCTGAGCCCGTGGCCGAAGTGAAACAGTGGCTCACTGTTGGCGAACGCATACCCGCGAACAGCAGACGCCTTGTAATTGTAGTACGCGGGAAGCTGACCGACCGATCGCGGGAAAGTGACGGGTAGTTTTCCGCCAAGATTTGAGTCACCAAACAGGATTCGCGCCAGCGCGGTCCCGCCTTCCTGCCCCAGATACCAGCCTTCGATGATGGCGGGGGCATGTTCGGCCGCGTAATTGATGGAAAGCGGGCGGCCGTTGATAAGCACTACGACGGTGGGTGTACCCGTTCCAAGCACCGACTTAATGAGTTCATCCTGAACCCCCAGCAAGTCCAGAGAGTCCCTGTCGCCCAGATGTTTCGGCGACCATGCTTCGCGGCAGGTACCTTCGTTGCCGCCCACCACAACAATGGCGACATCCGCCTTGCGCGCGATCTGGGTCGCTTCCCTGATCATGGCGGGCTGCGTCTTTGGGTCAGGCAATTCAACATTGTCCCGGTAATACTCGCTCCAGCCGTGCTCACCGAGTGTGATTTGGCAGCCTTCGGCATAGAGCACTTTCGCGCGTGTCCCGGCATACTCCTTGATTCCTTCCAGCACCGTCACGCCGCGTCCGGGATCACGGCTGTACCCGCCCAGATGCAGATCTGCAGCGTTGGGGCCTATCACTGCTATCGTTCGAATCTTGCCGAGGTTTAACGGCAGCAGGTTGCTCTCATTTTTCAGCAGAACCAGGGTCTTTTCTGCGGCCCTCAGGGCAAGCTTCTGGTGCGCTGCGCAGTTGGTGATGCGTTGCGCATAATCAGGATCCACGTAGGGATTCTCAAACAGACCCAGGCGGAACTTGCTGGCCAGCACTCTGCCAGCGGCACGGTCCAGGTGATTTCCCGCAACCTTTCCGGCACACACTTGTTCTGCGAGTGTGCCGAAGACCGAGCCATCGGACAAGTCGTAATCGACACCGGCGGCAATGGACAGCCGCGCGGCGCCCGCATTGTCCGCCGCCGCATGGTGATAGTACACCAGCATTTGCAATCCTTCGCCGTCTGAAGTCACATAGCCTTGGAATCCCCACTCTTCGCACAAAACCTTTGTCAGCAGCCAGCGGTTGATGTGGCACGGAATGCTGTCAATTTCGTTATATGCCGCCATCACGCTACCCACCTGGGCGTCTTTGACGGCGGCCTCGAATGGCGGAAAGAAAGTCCCGCGCAACTCCCGCTCCGGAAAGTTTGCCGGCGCGTCGTTTCGTCCGCCGCGCGTGTCTCCGTAGGCTGCGAAGTGCTTGGCGGTGGCCAGCACGTGATGGCGATCAATCAGAAAGTTGGGACCTTGCATTCCCTGGATGGCGGCCACGCCGAGCACCGACGTCAGGAACGGGTCTTCACCGTAAGTTTCTTCTGTCCGCCCCCAGCGCGGGTCGCGCGCCAGGTTGATCACGGGCGTGAATGCCTGGTTCACGCCGGTAGAAGCCATCTCATCCGCAGCAGCAGTGAACACCTCCCGCATCAGGGCCGGGTCCCAAGCGCTTGCCAGTCCGATGGCTTGCGGAAAACTTGTTGCCCCGAATGACATGAATCCGTGCAAGGCTTCGCCCTGGAAAATCGCCGGAATTCCCAGGCGTGTTTTTTCCACCAGGTATCTCTGCACGCCGTTTCTCAACACGGCTGCATCGCGCGGCGAAAGGGGTTTGCCCTGCATCGTGTACATCTGGCGAAAGGCGGCTTCGGCAGTCTTTTCGTTGAACCGCCTTGTGGGATCAATGAATCCGAAAGTGCCGTGCCGGCCCCCCGAAATCTGTTCAACCTTTTCCTCCAGAGTCATGCGTGAAAGCAGATCGCAAACACGCTGCTCGATAGGAACCGAGGGCGACTTGAAAACGACCGCCTTGTTTTGCGCATCCGGCCCGCTATTACTGGACGTGGCCGTTTGCTCATCTTTTTCAGAAGCAGCGAGCGCCTCCGCGGACTTGACCAGAGTCCCGGATGTCAGTCCGGCGAGAACGCCCTGAAGCATCTGGCGTCGAGTGGATGAAGACATAGGAACCTCCTCGATGAATCTTGAAGTGCCTGGAAGGGCAAGCTGACTGGCGGCCCACCCTTACCGTATTAAATTGGTCGCCGTCCTGGAGTTTTCCCCCATAGAGTACAGGGGTTGTGGATAGGGTTTCCGGGGTTTTTATAGGAGTAAACACGGCAGAGATTGTAATGGAAAAAGCCAGCACTTTGGCCTGCTCCTTCAGATCAGGACAGCAAATTGAATTCGATCTTTCCAACCCAGATGAAGGGCCATTTTACAACTTGTCCCGCGAAGGTCAAGCACGCTTCGCAGTCCCGCCAGTCGCCCCAGAGTGTGTCGAAGAAGGATGGCCCTATTCCGAAGGTTTGATTTCGAGGTATTTCGCTTCCCGGATACAGTGGTAAAATCTCTCTCTCTAGGCTGCAGTATTTTCCATGGAAAGCCGGATTGGAGTGTGGTTTGAAGCAATCGATGGCAAAAGCGGTTTTGACTGACAGCCAGTTCTGGGTGCCCGTTGCGGTGTTGGTGATTGGAATCCTGCTGCTGGTTTACGTGCGCTGAGGGAGGAAGTCCGCTGGCCCGCCAACTCCATACTTCAGATGTTTCCCGCTCGCTCCACACTCTGGGAGTGATCTGCGGGCTTGCCGCAGGTGCCTGGCTTGGGGCCGCCGAAGCTCCCACCAAACTGGTTACGCTGGGCATCTCTCCCTTCATCATTTCTCTGGCCATGGTGGCTGGTGTGTTTGTGGCACGCTGGACCGTCCCCACCATTATGAAAGGCACGGAATACATCTTTATCGACCTGCGTGCCAAACCCCACCTGATCGTGTGGGCCATTCTGGCCGGCGCGTTGTGGGCCGTTGCCAACACGCTGACGGTTTTCGCTATCCGGGACGTGGGGCTCTCAATCGCATTTCCTTTGTGGAACACCAACTGCCTACTGGGTCTTTTCTGGGGATGGTTCTTCTTCCGGGAATTGCGCGGAGCGGGAAAGAAAGCGCAAGCAAAAGTTCTGGGCGGTGCCGTGGGCATCGTGATCGGCGCAGTGCTGCTGGCCTATGCATCGGCTGCGGCCCCGCTAGTGGCGTCTTCACAATCAGCGGCGGGAGTCCTCTCTGCGTTGGGCGCCGGCCTGCTGTGGGGCACAATGTACATTCCCTACCGCAAAGCGTACCTGAGCGGCATGAACCCGCTCTCGTTTGTCACGGTCTTTACCGTGGGCGAGTTTGGGACCGTAGCGGCGTTGGCCCTGGTGTTTCGCGGTGGACTGCATCCGGTTCTTACCGACCTCACGGCGGCGCGGCCGGCTCTGTTCTGGCTTTTCCTGGGCGGCTTTTGCTGGGTGCTGGGGGATCTGTTCCAGCAGTACGCGGCAAAATATATCGGCATCGGGCGCGGCATCCCGCTTTCCAACACCAACCAGCTCTGGGGATTAGCGTGGGGCGCGCTGGTTTTCGGTGAATTGGCCGGTCGCGGCTCGGCAGCGCAGGTGATGGTGGTGACCGGATCTGTGGTGATGATCCTGGGCGCGCTGGCCATCAGCCAGGCGGAAGCTCCAGCCACGGAACACGCCGCATGGAGCGAGGCGATTGAACGTGAGTGTGACCGCTACGGCCTCGATCACGACGAGGTCTTTCGTGCGCAGGCAGGCGAAGATGTGATGGCCGACCGCTCGCACGGATGGAGATGGTGGGATTTCGCCATCGTCGCCGCAGCTGTTGGTATCTTTGTTTGGCTTGCCCATGGAACCACTCGCCCGCCTATCGAGATGCATCCCTCCTGGATCATTGTTCTGCTTGCTGCCACCCTCGGCTTGCTTGTTGCCGGTGCCGTCATGCTCTGGAAACGCACACGATTTTCCTAGAGCCCGGCCTGCTTTACTTTAATTCTTCATCTTTACTGCAACGGAAGAGCTGCGTCATTCAGGGCAGAATGTGGCAGGAGCTTGCTTTGATAAGGAGGTAGATTTCCACGCCGGGTGCGAGTTCGAGCGCGTGCTCGGCCTGCGGAGTGATCCGCACTTTAAGATCGATGCCGCAGTCGGCAACCAGTTCCACACTCTCTCCATCGCGCAGCAGGTGCTTGACGGTTCCCGCAATCAGGTTGCGGGCGCTGGTGCGGTTGACGCGTTCGCGCGAAATGATGATGTCTTCCGCCCGGATGCCGAGGGTGATGCGCGTGCCTTCGGCAAGCTCGACGCTGGGGATAACCATTCTGCAGTGGCCGAGGTCAACAATGCTTATGCCTTCTTCCGGCTGATGAGCGGCGACCTGTCCCACCAGGATGTTTTCTGTCCCCACCACGCGAGCCGCCGGAACGTTGAGCGGCGCGTTAAAGACCTCCAGAGGTTTCCCCTGCTGGACGATGCGGCCCTCCGCCATCAGTAGCAGATGGTCGCCGATGCGCACCGCGTCCGCCGGGCTATGCGTGACGTAGAGAAACGGAATGCCGGTCTTGCGCTGCACTTCGACGATTTCGTCCAGAAGGCGCGCGCGCGTTGTGACATCGACGGCAGAAAGGGGTTCATCCAGCAGCAGAATGGCAGGCTCAGAGGCGAGAGCGCGGGCCAGCGCCACGCGTTGCTGCTCGCCCCCGGAAAGTTCACCGGGCCGGCATTCGGAAGCGTAATCCACGCCAACCAGCTTGAGCATTTCGTCAACGTGCCGCCGGCGTTCGTGGTCGTGACGGGACTTCGCCCCGTAGGCAACGTTTTCAGCAGCAGTCAGGTGCGGGAACAGCAGGTAGTCCTGAAACACGAAGCCCACGCGGCGCTTCTGAATCGCGAGATTCACGCGGGTGGCGGAGTCGAAATAGAGCGATTCACCCAGCGAAATTCTTCCGGCGTCCGGCGTCACCATTCCGGCAATCGATCGAAGCGTGGTCGTCTTCCCCGACCCTGACGCACCAAACAGCACCGTGATGCCCTGGTTAGCTGCGAAAGCGGCGTCCAGCGCAAAACCGGCACGTCCGTTTGAGGCAAACTGTTTCCTGATTGTGACGTTGAGCATGGTTTATGCGGCCTTCGGCGGGTGGGTCAGAACGTTGGTCAGGTAGATCACCGAAATCGAAGTAAGGGTAAGAATCACCGCCATCACTTGTGCTTTCTGACCATCGCCGGAAATAAACGCTTCGTAGATGGCCAGCGGCATGGTTTGCGTCTTGCCGCGGATGTTTCCGGCCAGCATCAGCGTGGCGCCGAACTCTCCCAGCGCCCGCGCGAAGCTGAGAACCACTCCCGCCAGGATGCCGCGCGAAGCGAGCGGCAGCGTGACGCGGAAAAAGGTTTCCAACTCGCTCTTGCCCAGGCTAAAGCTGACCAGTTCATAGCGCCGGTCGATGGATTCGAGTGCCGCGCGCGCCGATTTCACCATCAGTGGCAACGCCATCACGCCCGCGGCAATAGCCGCGGCTTCCCACGTAAAAGCCACCGTCCAGCCTGTGAGTGCAAAGAGATATTTCCCCAGCAGGCCGCGCCGGCCGAGCAGAAGAATCAGATAGTAGCCGGTGACCGTAGGTGGCAGTACCATCGGCAGCGTCACCAGTGAATCCAACGCTTCCTTGCCGCGGAATTCCCGCCGCGCTAGAAGGAAAGCCAGCACCGTCCCCGCGAGCGCGACCGCCAGCGTCGCGACGCTCACCGCCAGCGCCGACAATTTGAAAGCTGACCAGATCATTGCCCCTTGACCGCTAGGAAGCCGTAGTCTTTCAGAATGTCTTGCCCTTCCGGGCTGAGAACGATTTTGATGAATTGATCTGCGGCTTCCGGATGCGCGCAGCCTTTAACGACGGCGATCGGATAGCGGACCGGGCCGTAAGTGCCCTCGGGCGCTTCGGCTGCCTGCCGGACCTTACCGCCTGCGATCTCCACGTCCGTTGCATACACAATGCCCGCGCTGACTTCGCCGCGCATCACGTAATCGAGCACCTGGCGAACGTCTTCGGCAAAGATCAGGCGCGATTGCAGCCCGGGCCAGAGGTCGAGATGCTCGATCGCCTGCTGGGCGTAAAATCCGGCCGGAACGGTTTTAGGATCGCCAAGGGCCAGCCGCTTTACTTGTGGGCCATCGAGCTGCCGGAAGGAATCGAGTTGGAGTTTTGAGTCTGCAGGAACAACCAGCACCAGCACATTGCCGGCAAAATCGGCGCGCGTACCGGGTTCAATCAGAGCCTGCGACTGGAGCTGGTCCATTTCCTTTTCGCCTGCACTGGCAAAAACGTCAACGGGCGCTCCGGCCTCGATCTGCTTTTCCAGGTTTCCTGAAGCGCCAAAGCTGAAATCCACTTTGCTGCCTGTGCGGGCCGTGTAGAGTTTGGCAATTTTCACAAAAGCATTTTCCAAGCTGACTGCAGCCGACACCACAATGCTTTTGGGCCCCGATCCGCCCTGGCGCGTCCGAGGGCCACAGGATGAGAATGGAATTGCCAGCCCCAAGATCAACAGCGTGGTCCCGATTTGTCGTATTTCTTTCATCATGAATTAATGCGCATGGACTTTCCTGGCCTTGCAGTTCGCATGCGACGCTCAGGAAGACTTCCAGTTGGGCCGGATGATCATCACTTCCGTGGCCTTGATCAGGGCTGCTACCGTGTCGCCCATTTTGAGTCTCAGGTCAAGGCAGGCATCGCGGGTGATGACGGAAGTAACGATTTGGCCGCCCACGTCGAGCGACACCTTGGTCAGCAGGCCGATAGTCTTAAGCCCGACTATCCGGCCCACCAGCTGGTTCCTTCCGCTGATGAATTCCTGAAGACCCGTCCCAAATTCCGGCCGCCCTTTTGGAAACTGCGGACGGGCGCGCGGGGCCGTCTGCTGCTGGCGTCCCTGCTGGAACAACAGGCGGTCGATTTCCGATTGTGCTATCCGATGGTGCCCGCCGACAGTTTTGACCGTGCGGACCTTGCCACGGTAGATCCACTGTTTGACGGTGGGATAGCTGACCCCAAGCCGCTGGGCTGCCTCGCGAACGCTCAAATAGTCCATATTTGAAATTATCCGTCTCTATATGATTCCAAAGGGACAATATAGACGAATTTATATTACTAATCAAGCGAGGATTGCAAAAGAGGAACGTCTGGTGGGTGGCTCGTACATCGCGCTCTTGGCGATGCGGCGAGGGGGTAGGCAGTCAGTGTGCGAATTGTGCCCAATTATGCCGAGCAGTATCGACAGGAGGCACGCAGGCCCGTATATTAGCTTCCGCTCACAAGGCAAAACAAGCCTTATGTGTGCCACCCGCGGCGAAGGTCGCCCCGACCATCAAGTAGGTTGTTTCGCATTCGCACTCCTTCGGCCTGCGGCCAATACCCCTCCGAGCAAGGTGAGTGCTGCCCATGCAGCACATTCCCACCAAAATTGGTGTCGCTCAACTTTCTCGTAAGCGAGGGCCTCGATCATTGCCTGGTTTGCGGCCTTCAATTCTGCCGAATTGCGATCTCCGGCCCGCTTGATTTCCCGGAGATCATCCGGGGTCAGAGCTGGGCCTCCCTGCGCCGCTTCGATGGCCCGCTTGATCATTTCGCCAGATTCGGCAGTCCCCTCGTCGGCCACATCCAGTTCGCGGTGGACTCTCGCTTCAGATGAAGCGTGGGCGGCAGACCACCTACTCGCCGTTTGAATTGTCACAATTGTGAGCACTATCCAACACGCCGAAACCACAACCTCCAGATATCTGCGGACATCGAAGGTTCCTTCCACAAGCTATCCCTCGCCGTTATAGATGCGCTACCTGTTACTTAATTTCTGGACTAGGGCCTGTGCTGTTTGGCTTTCTCACGTCAAAACCGCGGGCATTAGCGATAAATACGGTGCCATGCACGGCCTGTGGCAGCCGCTCTTTCCAATGATGAAGTTCCAGATGCTCGATAATTTTGTTGGTTTCTAGGTCAGCAAGGACAGCGGTTGGTATCTTCATGCACCAAAGCCAGCCGATAGGCTGCGTGCCCTCTTTGTGGAAAAAGAACGACATGAGCATTGCGTCGAAATCGGAACCAGTCTGCCTGACTTCGACGGTAATTCCCGGCGCTTGCTGCTGAAAGTAGGCCTTGAGCTCTTCAGCTTTGACGATCCCCTCCTCAGCCAATTTTGTTTTTGCGCTAGATGGGACCGGACCAGTCGCCACCTGCCGCGCCAGATCCCTAGCATGGATGAACCCCAGCCCGAGTCTTTTCGCAAAGCCCTCTGCAGATTCGTCGCCCATGAGAACAACCCGAGAGGGTCCGATCAGGGCCATGCCTAGTATTGCGTTCTTAAAATACGTTGACTTATTTGAGCCATTGACTTAAAGTGCTCGATTATGTCCCGTCGAGCGC
>JAJYLL010000170.1 GCA_021787735.1 Acidobacteriota bacterium
CGTTCGCGGTCTCAAGGGTCTGTGATGAACTCGCTTCGCTCGCCCTTGACCCCGCGCCCGGCGCACACCGGAGTCGTATTGCCAAAAAACCCTTGACAACGCCGACGCCGTTACAGATGGCCTGCGGTTCTTACGCCCTCTGACGTGCCGCATACATTTCTGCAGAACGTATGCGCCGTTCGCGTACAGATTCCAAGCTTTGGAACGTGTGCGCCACGCGCCAGCAGCGCTGTTTACCCGCTGTGTCCATGTCCGTCACCATTCTTACCCGGTGGTCCCTGCCTCTCGTGTCTCGGTGGTGGCACGTGGTGTGGATTGTGCGCCGGGGAAGAATGTTGAGCGTGCATTTCAGGCGGTGCATGCCGGGCATGATTTTCGTGGGGCCGCACCTCTTGCGGTTGAGCCCGATTCGGCACCCGCCGCTCTGGCTGTGCATCGTGCGGATTGCCTCTCGGTGGTGGCTGTTCATGCATTCTTGGGCGTTCCGGAGCCCGGCGTGCCGGCTGCGGATTGGGTGCAGCTTTGGGGTGAGGCGAAGCGTGACCGGCGTGGGCAGGGCGCTCCACCCGGCCGCCGTGCATTGCGCTGTGAGGAGGTTCCCGGTACGGAGTCCCCGCGCTTCTGGCCGGGACCGCGTCACCACCCTTAAAGGCTCCCGGTCGCCGGGTTGCCGCGATGGCCGGCCGTCCATGGTTTACACTTGCGCGTTCAACCGGATTGGCATCTGCCAGTTGCATCTGGCGTTGCTGTGCGCTGACGGCGGCCAAACGCCTCTGTCTGGCAGCAACCAGTTCGGCACGGGTTGGCTGGCCAGTTGTGCCTCCGGGGCCGCCGTGGTAGCTGATGTGCCTGTCCCTGAAGTGCTCATCGACAGGCTGGTTATAGACATTCCTGATGTTCACAGTTGTAATGTTGTTCACCGTGCGGTTGTAATAGAAAGTTCCGCGGTTCCAATAGCCGCCTTGGTAGCCATCGCCCGTGTAGCCATAGCCGTAGTCAATGTCGCCATAGTAGCCGACGGCCGGTCCCCAGTAGCCCCCATTCCACTCATACACGCCATCGTCATAATCCCAGTAACCCGGAGTCCACAGTGCGCCAACGAATGGCGGCATCACCCACGTGCCCGGCACCCAGAAATATCCGTAGGCCGGGTCCCATGCCCAGTATCCGGGCGTCCAGATGTAACCGAGGCCGGGACACGGCGGCTGCACGTAATAGGGCAGTGCCGGCGGGCCAAAGCTTACTGTCACGCCGATTGTCATTTGTGCGAATGACTTGACAGGAGTGGCCAGCATCGCCGCGATCAGCAACAGTAACACCACAAGGCCTGTGATAATTTTTCCGGCGCGGACACCCGCGCACCTTACGTCCACAGATTGCACCGTGCTTTTTGTCGAAGTTCGCGTGCTTTCTTCCAGTCCGATCTTTGAGTCCTCTGCAAAGGGCCAAATATAGCCTGAGTCTGACAAAAGCCGGCGCCTCAAAATATCGTTCTTCAATATCTCCGTTTTCATCGAAGCACCCCGCTCTCGGACGCATCGGTCCTTGAAATCTCTGCCATACTGATACGCAAGAACGTGTCCATTCATCGAGGCAAATCGATAACCCCCATATTTTCGAATGATTATCCGAGGGGAAAGAGGTGCGCTAAGCCGTTTCCGTCAGCGCTGCAGTATGCATGGTCACCGGTAAAAGTTACAGACATGCGGCGGGATCGGAATGATGTTGAAGATTCATGTGGGGGCGTTTGGTAGGTTGGACTGCCTAAGGACTCCTGTTCCCAAAGCTCTTTCGCTTTTTGCACAACACTATTGTTTGTTAATTCCGCAGTTGCCGGCGAGGCTGGAAGAATGGAGCACGATCGGCGTTTCAGCAGGAGCATCCGCGCAGCTCTATCATCTCGACGTAACTCTTGACTCAATCTGTTGGAACGAAACATTAAATGATATTCATTCCTATTCCAGTTCCTTGATGCCAACTAGGAACCAGCGCAGCAAATCATCCCTGAAGGGCGTTACTTCGTACGTCAATTGGCAAAGGACATCCTTATCTCTCTCGCGACGGTAAACCGTGGTTTCAACAAGCTCGGTTCTGGGGTACATCACACACTCCTTTCGCTGCGGGCAGTGTTTGGATCAGGCCCCCGGTGAAAAGATTCGCGCAGAGCCGAGGGCGCCGCCCCGCACCCCGGATTCCATCTCTGGAAGTTTAGAAAGCAACCGCCGTGCCAAACCTCAGCGTGGTGACGTATCTGCCAGTGGCAACTCGGGATATTGTGTGACGCAGCCGATTATTCACTCAACCTTTTACTTACTGGAGCATTCAAGTCCCGGCGATTGTTACTCACTCAACATGGAATTTGAACCTGTTTCGAAGTTGCCCCTGAGATCGGCAGCGTCCACCTTGCACGCTGCGGTACGCCCATTCAGGATTTGACGACTTTCAGGTGGTTCGTTACCGAGAAGACATCGCGGACGCCATTGGCGCGAATGTTCACGAGGTCCTTATCTGCCTGGCTGTCCACCACGCCTTCAAGATCCACGTTCCCGTTCTTGACGATGATGCGAATGGGCTTTATGACAGGCATTGCATAGTGCTGCAATGCCGGAAAGCCATAAATGGCGTAGTAAAGCCGGAAGCGGAGTTGGTCGTCCATGTTGGAGGTGGGGAGCACTTCGATCCGGTTATCGACTCTCTCCACGCCTTCGATTCTCTTCACCACGTTTTCCGCTTCACTTTTCAAAATGGGCTGCGTGACTTCGCCCATCAGCGTAACGTTGTACCCTTCCACTTTGTACACGATGTTGTCAAAGACGTTGTACTCAGGAAGCATTAATATTTCGTGGCGGACTCGCCTCCTGATGCGCTCTACAGCTCGTGCGGGAATTTTCCGCTCGGTGCGAGCGAAAGAAGCAAAGGGCATCAGAAGACCAGCAACGAACAGAGATACAAGAAGAGATCGGCGCATTTCTGTTCCTCCATTTCTCGTAAAGATCAAGATGGATGAACCTGACCCCGCAGAACGAAGTTCAACCCTCCCGCCGACCGAAGGGAAAATGAAGTTGGATGGGTCTGGACCCGGATCATTGGTGCCTCGCCCATTTGTCCCCTCCTTTCAATAAAACAACATCAATGTGTTTTCTTCGGCCAGGAGTTCTGATTGTTAGCGGTTCCAGCCGCCCTGGCTATCGCCATAGCCATGTTGGTAACCTGCCAGGAAGCCTTCGCGGTATTCGCGCTTGTATTCCTGCTTGGATCCATAATCGTGGGAGTAGCCGTGACTGGCGTCTTCATATTGATCGTGCTTTTCAGGCCGGAAGTCTTTGTTCTTCCTGCGGTCCTTTCCGCCCTCGATCAATCCATCCCTGTACCCAACCTGAAAGGCCACGCTGCGATGGCCGTAGTCTGGACCGCCATCGTACCCGTAAGGCTCGCCTTGGTAGCGCGGGTCAACGGGGCGTTCCTGGAAGCGGCTGCTGCGGCCATAGTAGCCGTCGCCATAACCCGCCACATATCCCTGACGGTAGCTATTCCTGTATAGTTCCCTGCTGCCCATGTAAGGCTCATAGCCAGTGATCGCGCTGTGGTAATCCCTGCTCTGGAAATCGTAACCAGCCTGCGCGTTACGGTCTTCAGTTCCGTGCTGGAAGCCGCCCAGGTACCCATTGCGGAAGCCGTACTCGATCGCACCGTGCGGTGCTTGATCATCGTGCTCGTGCGCCACTGCCAATCCACACAAGGCAGTTGCCATAACACACGCCAAACTTAGCCTGAGAAGTTGCTTGCGCATCTCATCCTCCTTTCTCTGATATCTTTCCTATCAATACTTCCCGCCGTTCAGGTTCATTTGCACGCGGACCCCGGTGGTTTCAATAGCAAATACCGTGCCAAACCCCGTAAGTGGTTTAATTCAGGTCAGAACTTGCAGGATTGAACTGGATATCTTTACTGTAACCAGAAAAACTTTCACGGGATGTGACATCTATGAGGGGGCGGCAGCGGGTGAGTCAGCGTCATGCCGGCCAGCATAACGCTCCGCCGAAACATGCACAACGACTAGATGCCGCAGACTCTGCAATCCACGGACTCGGCCCTTGCACCCGCCAAGGAGCACCACGTGGAAAACCGCCGATGAGATAATCCTTTCCCGGCCCATAGACAAATCTGCGGGGCTGGATTGTCTTATACCTGAGACCGGACCGTGAAGAACACTCGAGCGAATGGCGAAACCATCGAGATGCTGTACCGGCGGCACAGTTCCGCGCTGGTGCTTTTTGCGGCGGCGATGACGGGTGATCGCGCGCGGGCCCAGGATGCCGTCCATCAGGTGTTTGCCAGGCTGCTGGCGCAAGGCGGCATCGGCCACGCGATGGCCGCAAAAGCCTATCTTTTCGCCTGCGTGCGGAACGCCATCTTGAATGAAGCCAAAGCGCGCCGGCGCGAAGTGGCGCTGGATGCCGGGGCCGCCTGGTTTGACCCGCCGGACCGCGACTATGCGGCGGAACTGAGGCTGCGGCAGGCGCTTGCCGCGCTCGACGACGCCCAGCGCGAGGTGACGGTGCTGCACGTCTGGGGTGAGCTGACTTTCGCCGAGATTGGCGAGGTGCTGGGCGTGAGCCCGAACACGGCCGCCTCGCGATATCGCTATGCGCTGGCCAGGCTGCGTGAAGCCATGTGCGCAACGGAGGGCTGCCATGCTGAACCCTGAAGAAAAGCAATTTGAAGCGCGCCTCAAGGAATTTCGTCCGCTGGCCGCGGAACCGCTGTCCATGAGGGAGGCGAGCCGTTCGCGGCGCCGGAAGTTCGTGCTGGCGGCGTGCGCGGCGGCCGCCGTTATCGCGCTGGTGGTGGTTCTTTTCAAAATTTCGTATGAGCGGGATCTGGCTCCAGCGCCGGAACGCGTTGTGAAACAGACAGCGCCGGAGCCTGCAAGCGGGCGCCCACTGACCATCCGGAGCGCGAATGAGTTGCTGGCCCGCGCGCCGTCCATCAAGTCGGCGCTCGACGAGCTGGCGTTTCAGAGCCGCGCTAGGCAACTTCCCCGCGGCACGCAAAGTGCCCTGGCTGTGCTGGGTAAGGAGGATTTTAAACAATGAATATTCTTCGTCGCATTGCTTTGGCGGCGCTGGCCGTGGCCCTGCTGGCCGCGCCGGCCGTGTCACAGTCCGCGGAAAAGGGCGCGAAGCCGGGCGAGAATGCCGCGCTGCGATACTGGTCGGCGTTTGCCCAGATGCAGGACGTGGGGCTAACGGACGCGCAGGCGAAAGAGTTGTACCGGGTTGTGGACGGGACCGCGCCGTTTGTCCCGTCAACTTACAAGGAACTGATTGCGCGGAACCTCCCGGCGCTTGAAACCATGGCGACCGGGACGGCGATGCCCTACTGCGACTGGGGCATCGATTACAGGCTGGGGCCGGACGCGCCGCTGGACCACGTTGGGAAAGCGGCGCAGTTGGGGCGGCTAAACGTTCTCTATGCGATGCAGCTTGAGATAAACGATCGAGCGGCGGCCGTGAAGACGCTGGCAGTCGGACTGCGCTTTTCGCACGACGTGGCGAGTGGCGGCACACTGCTTTCCGCCCTGTTGGCGAAAAGCCTGCTGATGGCGCACCTGCGAGTGATGGCTTCAATGCTGCAAAAGAAAGACCTCACGGCCGGTGAGCAGGCGACGCTTCGAAACGCGCTGGCGCGCATCGGGCCGGACGGCGTGGATTGGCAGGGAGCCGTGAAACGGGAACTGGCAATCTATAGCTGGCCGCTGCCCACCGCAGATGGCGTAAAGAAGTTGGATCCGCAAGGGCTGGCCGCGCTGGCGCGGATTACCCATCTTTATGTGAGCGCTCTCAGCAACCCGTCAGTTCTGCCGGAGTTGCAGAAAACTATCGCCGCCGCCCCGCCGCCCCTTCCAGATC
>JAJYLL010000171.1 GCA_021787735.1 Acidobacteriota bacterium
ACGGCAGTTTTGAACGACCGCCCCGAGTTAAGCCCGGGGATTTCACGTCCAACTTACCGCGCCGCCTACACGCCCTTTACGCCCAGTAATTCCGAACAACGCTTGCCCCCTACGTATTACCGCGGCTGCTGGCACGTAGTTGGCCGGGGCTTCTTCATCCGGTACCATCAGGACGGGCTCTTCACCCGCCCATTTTTCCCGATCGAAAGAGGTTTACGACCCGAGGGCCTTCATCCCTCACGCGGCGTTGCTGCATCACCCTTTCGGGCATTGTGCAAAATTCCCCACTGCTGCCTCCCGTAGGAGTCTGGCCCGTATCTCAGTGCCAGTGTGGCCGTGCGCCCTCTCAGGCCGGCTACCGATCATTGCCTTGGTAGGCCATTACCCCACCAACTAGCTAATCGGCCGCAGCCCCCTCCCCAAGTGACCCTTGCGGGCCTTTGATCCCGATGGCATGTGTCACCGGAATGTTATGCGGTATTAGCTCAGGTTTCCCCGGGTTATTCCCCGCTCGAGGGTAGGTTAGCTACGTGTTACTCACCCGTTCGCCACTTTACAAGCACGTCTGTATTGCTACAGACACGCTTTCTCGTTCGACTTGCATGTGTTAGGCACGCCGCCAGCGTTGATTCTGAGCCAGGATCAAACTCTCGTTTGAAATCGGCTCGCGTTTGGATGACCCGAAGGTCCTCCGCACGCTAATTCTTTGGAGCTTCCCCCCTCCGGGTTAAGGAGGGAGAAATTGTTCTGCCCCTTATCGGGAACAAAACATATCGCTCAGCTTGCATTCGGTCTCGAAAGACCTTATGCTTTGACGTGGCTTGCTCAACTCAATTGTCAAAGAGCATTCTTACCGGACAGCAATCCGGCCACCCTTTCGAGGGTGTTACGATGATTTGCATCACCGCTCACTCTGAAATATATTCACATGTCAGAGCAATTTCGTAGTTTACCGGACATTTCCCCGTCTGTCAATGGGGAAAATATCACGGCCCTTTTTTCCTCTTCAATAATATTATCGCGCAAAACGTACGGGGCCTCAAGACCTATGCCATTTTCCAGTTGACGTTCTCTCCTCTGGCCGATAGATTTATTCCTTCTTTACCTGGAGACGAGTCCCAACTTCGGCTAGGGCAGGCCTAGGATTTCACCTTGATCCGCTGGGCGCCACGGCCACCAAATGGAGAGCTCCCATGAAAGTCGGTCTATTCACCGTCCTTTTTTCGAACTTGAGTCTGCAGGAAGTTATCGACAAGATCAAGCCCCTTGGAATCAGCACCATCGAGCTTGGGACTGGGAACTACCCCGGCGATGCGCACTTGAAGCTGGACCTGCTGAACGCTCCTGCCAAACTGAAGGAATTCAAGCAGAAACTCGACGACCAGGGTGTTACTATCAGCGCTCTGAGCTGCCACGGTAACGCCCTGCATCCGATTAAGAAGATTGCCGACTCTGCCGCAGAAGTCAGCCGCAAGACCATCCTGCTGGCTGAAAAGCTGGGCGTGAATCGCGTCATTGACTTTTCAGGTTGCCCCGGAGATTCGGATGCCTCCAAAAACCCCAACTGGGTCACCTGCGCCTGGCCGCCTGACTATCTGGACATCCTGAAATGGCAGTGGGAAAAAAAGGTGATTCCCTACTGGAGAAAGCACGCGAAGTTTGCCGCAGACCACGACGTCCGTGTCGCCATTGAAATGCATCCCGGCTTTGTCGCCTACTCGCCGGAATCCATGCTGCGGCTGCGGGCCGAGTCGGGACCGGCCATCGGTGCCAACCTCGATCCCAGCCACATGTTCTGGCAGGGCGTTGACCCCTGCGCCGCCGCCCGCAAGCTGGGCGAGGCCGTCTTTTATGTCCACGCCAAAGACACCCGGATGTACGACGTGAACTACAAGGTGAACGGAGTACTCGACACCAAGCCGTACACGGACGAGAAAAACCGCTCTTGGCTCTTCCGCACCGTAGGCTACGGCCATGGGCGTGACTTCTGGGGCGACTTCGTCTCCACGCTCCAGATGATCGGCTACGATGATGTACTCTCCATCGAGCATGAAGACAGCCTCATGTCCGTGGAAGAAGGCCTGACCAAAGCCGCCACCTTCCTGAATGGAATCGTCATCAAGGAAAAGTTAAAGGGAATGTGGTGGGCATGACACGCAAAACTAGCCATAAATCGAAAACGACCGAGGAGGAATCGACATGCCAGAAATCAACATTGCACTGATTGGGCACCAGTTCATGGGGAAGGCGCACTCGAACGCCTACCGGCAGGTACGCAGGTTCTTTCCGGGAAATCTGGTTCCGCGCATGAAGGTGATTTGCGGCAAAGCTCCTGAAAAAGAACTGTCGGCGACGGCGCGCCAGTTCGGCTGGGAGGAGTTCGATGACGAGTGGGAAAGAGTTGTCGCGCGCAAGGACATTCAGGTAGTCGACGTCTCGACACCGAGTTTCCTGCACCACCCCATGGTGATTGCCGCAGCCAAGGCGGGAAAGCACATCATCTGTGAAAAGCCACTGGCAAATTCGGTGCGCGAAGCCAGGGAGATGCTGCGCGCCGTCGAGAAGGCCGGCGTCCTGCACTACGTGAATTTCAACTACCGGCGAGTGCCCGCGGTCGCCTTTGCCAAGAGGCTGATCGAGGATGGGCGCATCGGCGACGCCTACCATTACCACGGCGCTTATCTCCAGGACTGGATCATGGACCCCAATTTCCCCCTGGTCTGGCGGTTGGAGAAAAAGTTTGCGGGCAGCGGCGCTCTGGGCGACATCGGCGCCCATGCGACTGACCTGGCAACTTACCTGAACGGCGATATTTCCGAGGTAACAGGGCAGATGACAACGTTCATCACAAGTCGTCCACTGGCTGGCGTTGGCTCTGGTTCCTGGGGAGCGAAGGGGAGCAAGGGAAAAGGGAAGGTCACCGTGGATGACGAGACAAACTTCCTGGCTCGCTTCAAGAACGGTAGCGCAGGCGTGTTTGAGTCATCCAGGTTCGGCGGCGGCCGCAGGAATTACAATACCTTCCAGGTTTACGGCAGCAAGGGAAGCTTGGCGTTCAATATGGAACGGATGAACGAGTTGGAGTTTTATGACCGCACAGAGGACCAGTCGGTGCAGGGATTCAAGACCATTCTCGTAACGGAGGCCACTCATCCTTATGTGGGTGCCTGGTGGCCTCCCGGACACATCATCGGTTACGAACACACGTTCGTCCACGCAGTCCACGATTTCCTGACCTGCCTTGAGAAAGGCCGGATGCCGAAACCCAACTTCCGTGACGGCGTGAAGAACCATGTGGTACTGGATGCAGTGGAGCGTTCGACCCGGATTGGGCGATGGCAGAAAATCAAAATCTGAGGAACAAGGGTCAGGAAGGCATAGCCGGGGAACGGAAGGGCGACGCTTCCAGTTTACGAGCCCTGCTCGCCCGGGCCGGGGGCGACAACCATGTCCTACTTAATGGGAATCGACATTGGTACGACGGGCACGCGGGCGGTGATTGTCCGGCCGGACGGCACCGTTGTCGGCGCCGCCACCGGTGACCACCTGCCGATGCGCATGGAGAGGCCAGGATGGGCCGAGCAGGATCCCGAAGACTGGTGGGAAGCAACAACCGTTGCCGTCCAGGGCGCTTTGGTTGAAGCGGGGCTGAACGGATCGGACATCAAAGCGGTCGGGCTTTCCGGCCAGATGCACGGCGTGGTGCTGCTGGACAGGGCGAATGCCGTGCTGCGGCCGTCGCTGATCTGGTGCGACCAGCGCAGCCAGGCGCAATGCGACTGGATTACGGCTCAGGTCGGCTCCGAGCGGCTGATCCAACTGGTTTCAAATCCTGCCCTCACCGGCTTTTCGGCGCCTAAGCTGCTCTGGATTCGCGATCACGAACCAGCCATTTATGATCGCGCCGCGCACTTCCTGCTGCCTAAGGATTTTGTGCGCTACCGCCTGACCGGCGAATTTGCCACTGACGTTTCCGACGCCTCCGGAACGCTGCTGTTTGATGTCTCAAACCGCCGCTGGTCGCAGGAGATGCTTGCGGCGCTCGATATCGATCCCTCGCTTCTGCCGCAGGCTTTTGAGTCACCGAAAATCACCGGGACTGTCACGCGAGAGGCTGCGCTGCTCACTGGACTGGCTGCCGGAACGCCCGTGGTAGGCGGCGCCGGAGACCAGGCCGCCAGCGCCGTGGGGAACGGCATTGTGCTGCCCGGCCTCACCTCCAGCACGCTGGGAAGTTCGGGCGTGATGTTCGCTTACACCGGTGCGCCCAAGCTTGACTCGGCGGGCCGCATCCACACCTTCTGCCATGCCGTTCCCGGAAAGTGGCATGTGATGGGCGTGACGCAGGGTGCAGGCCTTTCGCTGCGCTGGTTCCGCGACCACTTTGGCACCGCGGAAAGCTGGTACGCCGGCCAGACGGATTCCGACGTCTACGAACTCCTCATCAAGGAGGCTGAGCACATTCCTCCCGGGTCCGGCGGGCTGCTGTTTCTGCCTTACCTGATGGGCGAGCGTACGCCGCATCTCGACCCTGAGGCGCGCGGAATGTGGTTTGGCCTGACTGCGTCACACACGCGCGGCCATCTGATTCGCGCCATTCTCGAAGGAGTGGCTTTCAGCTTGCGCGATTCGCTCGAAATCTTCTCGGAACTGGAAATCCCCGTTGAGCAGATCAGGGCCTCGGGCGGCGGCTCGCGCAGTTTCACCTGGCGGCAGATTCAGGCGGATGTTTATGGCAAGGAACTCGTAACACTGAAGACGTCGGAGGGTTCCGCGTTCGGTGCTGCGCTGCTGGCAGGTGCCGGCGCAAAGGTCTATTCGTCGGTGGAGGAATCGGCCCGTGAGGCCATCCAGGTGAGCGAATGCCTTTATCCGCGCGCCACCATCAGCGCCATTTACGACCGTCAATACAGCGTCTACCGGGACCTTTATCCGGCTGTGCGCGACTTGGCTCACCGGCTTTCGGCACTTTCTGTTGAGTCCGCTCCGGAGCATTAAGCGGCGATCGTTCTCAAGATTTGGAATTGTTGGTCATCCTCTTACCAAAGGATTCGTATGAAACGAATACGCCAAGCAATAACAATGCTGTTCTGCATGGTTCTGATTTCGGCACTTGGTCTTTATCCTCCGGTCAGGAAATCGCAACCTTCCCGGATTGTTCGAGCAATTCTCCTCCCCTTCTCCGCGAGGTCTGTCCTGGCATCAACCGCTCCATCGTTTGAGGCGAAACTTGAATCCACCGAGTACAAGGGTTGGAAGGCCTACCGGCTGAGTAACGGTCTCGTCACGCTTTATGTGACGCCGGAAATCGGAGGCCGCGCCATCCAGTTGGAATTGGGCGACCAGAGCTACTTCTTTGTAAACAAGCAGCTTGAGGGAAAGGTCCTGCCGGAAAGCCAGAACAATCTGAAGGCAGGATGGGCTAACTACGGCGGCGACAAAGTGTGGCCGGCGCCGGAAGGCTGGATGAATGACAATGAGTGGCCCAGCATCCCGTACTTCATTCTCGACGGCAGCCCCTTTAAATCTGAAATAGTGAAAAACACACCCCAGGAAGTAGCGGTGCGCGTGACCAGCCCGCCCGATCCGCGAACGGGCGTCCAGTTCATCCGCACTTATCATGTTTATGCAGGAACAACGCGGGTGCAGGTAGACCAGGTGATGCGCAACATCAGCCAGCGGCAGATTCGCTGGGGCATCTGGCATCTGATCCAGAATGACGCCGCAGACGCCAACGATCCCTCCAAGCCCAACCCGGAGCTTTACGTTTACGTTCCGTTGAATCCCCACAGTATGTTTCCAGCGGGCTATTACCATCCTTACGGAGACGTGCGGAATCCCAGCTACCAGACGATCGATGACGGCCACATGCTGCGCATCCATTACG
>JAJYLL010000172.1 GCA_021787735.1 Acidobacteriota bacterium
GTGGGAGAACTGATCATATTGCGCGCTCATATAACTCGAGCATTTCACACTTCGGTGGAAGTTGCCGTGCGGGTCTATCTTGAAGACCTGCTCACCGGCGAACACCGCCAGACAAGCTCAGCTTTTGTTACTTACGTCGCCCTCGACGCAGCGGGGAATCCGGTCAGAGTCCCACCGGTGGTCCCGTTGACGCCGGAAGAGAAACATGAGTACCGGGAAGCTCTGGCCAGGCGCCGCTATCGCCTGGCAGCCGCAGCCCGGTCACACCGCCGTTATTTCGAAAAGCAGAAGCAAAAATAAGTCCGCAGCGGGCTGACGTTCAGGCCAGCGAGTCCATATCTGTCCAGGTGTTTGTTTGCCTGGCAGCATCAAGGAGGGATTAATGAAACACAAGCGCACAAAGATATTTTCAGGAACTCCCTGGGAGCCTAAGGTCGGCTATGCACGCGCCGTTCAGGTGGGTGACACGGTTTATGTTTCCGGAACAACTGCGACAGATCCTTCTGGAAAAATTCTTGCTCCCGGTGATGCTTATGCGCAGACCGTGCAGGTTATGCGGAACATTGAGAACGCCTTGCAGCGACTGGGACTTGGCTTGGAGCACGTTGTCAGGACCCGGGTTTATCTTACCGATATGGAACGCTGGGAGGAAGTGGCGAAGGGCCACTCGGAATCCTTTGGCGAAATCCATCCCGCCACCAGTTTTGTGGGTGTCACCCGGCTGGTTGATCCTGAAATGCTGGTGGAGATCGAAGCCGAGGCTGTCGCTTAGTTCAAGACCTTAATCAGTGAGTGCGAGGGCGCCCCCGCGCCTTCGCACGCCCTACCGTGTGTTTCCAGCCTGCAGAATATCCATCCCTGATTTTCCCCGGTCAGCAACCTTCTTGACGTGCATAGTACTTGTGGGCAAGGGGCCTTTCAGTATTTCGGAAACTCTGGGGAAAAGCTGAAGCGCCTGCTGCACCTGCGGGTCTCCTTTTACTTCTACTTCATTTGCTGCATTGAGCCCGAAAACCAGGCTGAGAACTTCCATCTTGATTCTGAGCTTCAGATATTCCTGATCCCCGGCCCAGTATTCGGGAGGCACGCGGACCTGATGGCTTGTCAGATAGGTATGAAACTCCGTCATGGCGTCCGCATCCGGCTCGAACGATTTCTTTACGTCCGCGTGGTAGGTGATGTACTGCGATGCGAAGTCCGTGAAAAGGCCGTGCTCGTCCAGGAAAACCTCCCACGGATCGATCGTGCGGGGTGGAATGATGACGTCGGGCGTAATGCCACCTCCGGCGGAAATGGGCCTGCCGTCGTCCGTATGGAAGTCCGTACTCTTGCCGATCCCACGATCGGCATGGGCGAGGGCGGTCCCCGGCAGGCGGCGCTGAATGGACCTGCCGCTGGGTGTAAAGTACTGGGCGACGGTGAGTGCAAGTCCCGTATGGTCAGAAAGCGGGATCAAGTTTTCCACAACGCCTTTGCCGTATGAAGGCTCTCCGGCCACCACGGCCCGGTCGTGTTCTTCGAGCGCCGCCGTCAGCAGTTCAGCCGCGCTCGCGGTATCACCGTTCACCAGCACCACCATCGGCATGTTGAAATGCACTGGCGAAGCGGTTGTGCTGTAGGACTCTGTGGGAACGCCGCGGCCGCGCATGGTCAGCACAGGCATGTTGGGCCGGAGGAAGAGACTTGCCACTCCGACTGCGGTTGCCACCACTCCGCCGTGATTGTTCCGCAGGTCCAGAAGCAGCCCCTTCAGTTTGGATCCGCCCAGCTTTTCAACTGCATCCCGGACCTCTTCGGTTGTCTTGGCGTCGAACCCCGAGACGTGAATGTATCCAATCTGCTCTGCTGGAAATACAAAAGCGCTATCGACGGTCGGCAGGTTGACTTCCCTCGGCACCAGCCGCACATATTGCAACTCGGTCTTGCCGGGGTGCAGGATTCCCAGTTGCACCGGATGCGAGCGCGAACGTTGTAGCAGTCGGATCAGGGATTGAAAATCGAGTTGGGCAAGCCGCTCACCATTGACCTCCACAATCTGATCGCCGGGCCCAAGCCCTGCTCGCCAGGAAGGCGAGCCCTGCGCCGTCTGCAGCACCAGCACTTTGCCCGGCTGAACGTAGAGGATGGAACCGAATCCCAAAGCCTCGCCGCGAGTCTGTTCCTGGAGTTGCTTGAACTGCTGGCGGTCAAAAAAAGCGGAGAACGGATCCAGCGTGTTGAGCATTGGGCGGATGGCCCCGTCGAAGATGGCATGGTCGGGGTTGATAGGGTCAACGTAGTGTTCCTGCAACAGGCCGTAAATTCGCGCAAACTTCAGACTTTCCTGCGTTACAGGATCGTTGGGAGGAGCTTCTTGAGGAAACAGCAGCGCCGGGACCAGGAGCAGCATTCCCGCCAGAAAAAGCATTCGATCTCGCCGTCGCTTGCTGTGCACCTGCTCCCCGTCTGCCAAATTTCAGTATAACCCAGCTCCCCGTGGCCGCTGAGAGGCTGTTAACACTCCTGATTTGAATGGATGGAAGCACCCCGCCGAATGTCCCCCTGTTTCTGGTTCACCGGCGGCGGTGGCTGCGGGCAGTTGCCCCACCCGTTCAAGCGCCGCCGGAACGCACTCGAATGGCGCTGAGCGCGCGCAAGGCTGCGGCTGCCACGTCCGAATTCCGGTCGTGCGAAAGCTGCTGCAGCGGCTGGATACTTGTGCCATCGCCCGCATACATCAGCACGTTGCAAAGCCCCCGCCGTACGTCGGGATTGGAGCTGTTCAGGTAAGGATAGAGTTCGGAAAGGAAATTCGGCTTTCGCGCCAGTTCTATCAGATAGGCTTGCGCCACATCTCCATTCCCTGAGCCCAGCGCGTTCACCATTGCGCTCAGGAAATCATTTCTGCCCAGGTCTGTGATCGCGAATTGCATGGCCAGCCTGGCATCGTCATTTTTTTCTGCCACCGCCAGCCGCAGCAGGTCCGGGAGCGCATTCTTGTCCTGGGCGCGGCCCAGGCCCTGTGCTCCATAAGCCCGAATGGAGGCGTCCTTGTTGTAAAGGGCCTTCAGAAAAATGGGCGCAGAGACCGGGTCTCCGATGTATGCCAAACCTTGCAATGCCCTTTCGCGGGTCTTGCTGTTCGGATCATTTGCGTAGAGCGCCTGCAACCTTGGAACAGCCGAACGGGTTCGGAGGATCCCGACGGTGAGGGCTGCATCCTGTCGAATATTGTTGTTGGACGAATTCAGCAGATCCACCAGTTCAGGACCGGCGGATGTATCCTGGATCTTGGCCAGTGAGTTCAATGCCTCGCGGGCCAAGGCCTCTTTGGGTGAATGCGCGGTGAGCACCAGATCGTGAACGGCCGGCCGGGCCATCAGAATGCCGAGCGCACGAGTGGCTTCCTGGGCGGCCCGCTCGTGCTGGCTATCCATCATCACGCGTTCAAGCGCGGAAACGGCCCGCGGGTCCACGGCGGTTCCGGGTGTGATTCGAATGGACCCTCCCAGGAACTTTCGCTTGGCGCTGCGATACTGCTGCTCCATGTAGCCCATAAAACCTGTTTTCGGAGTCTCACCCGTGTAATAGCCCTCGATGCCTTTCACGGCAAGCCAGCGGACTTCTGAATCGCTGTCGCTGGTTGCCTGGATCAGCCCCTGCAGCGATTGCGTCACACGAATGGACGCCAGGGCCACCACCACCTGACGGCGTACCTTTGCGCTGGGATCATTGAGTGCTGCAATCAATGCCGGCACTGCGGAAGGGTCGCCGGTGTCACCGATCTCCCGCGCGGCCTTGGCCCTGATTTTGGGATTCGAATTCCTCAGATCTTCCTCGTCAGAGCCACTGACGGGTTTTGACTTCGCTCCGGCCTGCGCCACCGGAGTGGTGGCAGTTTGCGGAGCTGCTGTCACGCGAGGGATTGTGCCTGCAATTGTCAGACTAACCAGTAGGAGTAAATGGAAAATCGGGATGCGCTTCACGTCAGTTTGTCTCCTTGGGGCTGTGATTAATTTCCCGCCGCTCACAGGTCCTTCCCTGTATTTTACAGAGGTCATGTAAACTTTGATGCAGGAAAGTGAATAGGGGCGGGATTCAATAGGGGCTGAATTTATCTGTTCAAATTCGGGGTCTGAAATCCGGCCGCATTGTGTTACAGCCCAATGGGGGCATCTAAACTGCTAATGAGGGACTCGGACGCACGACTCCGGTCCGTGGTATCCAAAGAAGGGGAGGTCCGGTGATGGCGAAGATCAGCGCTTTGTTCTGGGATGTGGGCGGCGTTCTGCTCAACAACGGCTGGGACCGGAAAGAACGCCAGATGACGGCAAAGAAATTCGATCTGGATTGGGAGGAATTTGAAGACCGGCATGAGCTGGTCGCAGGACGCTTTGAGACAGGAAAGCTAAGCCTCGATCGCTATCTCGACCGCACCATTTTCTACCGCTCGCGGGATTTTGAAAGGGACGAGTTTAGGGCTTATATGTTCAGCCTGTCGAGGCCGATCGATGGAACGCTCGAGGTGGTGGGCCGAATTGCGCGATCCGGGCGATACCTGCTGTCAACGCTGAACAACGAGTCGCGCGAACTCAATCTGCATCGGATTGAACAGTTCGGGTTGCGAAACAGCTTTAGCTTCTTCATGAGTTCGTGCTTCCTTGGAGTCAAGAAGCCGGAGGACGAGATTTTTCGCCTGGCGCTCGACCTGACGCAACGGAAGCCGGAAGAATGTTTGTTTATTGATGACAGGGAACTGAACGTCGAGTGCGCGGCCCGCCTGGGGCTGGGAACACTGCTCTTCAGAAACGCGGCGCAGCTTGAAAAGGACCTGCACAACGCGGGCCTTGAATTCTGATGCGGGGGCTTAATACCCCACACGGCTCTTCCAATCATTCAATGATTCAATCGGACAATCAGCCAATCAGCCAACTTGATAATCTGACAACGAAGAAGATTCATTGCTCTGTGAGTTCTCGCAACAGCGCCGGCAGTTGCTTGCTGAAGGCGGACCGCGCCATTACGCGGTCGCAACCGGCGGCGTGAGCTGCCTGGGCAAGATCGGTTTGCACATGAGAGAGAAACGCGACCACAGGAATCGAATGCGTAGCGGGGTCACTCTTCAGTTTTTCAAGTGAAGCAATCGCTTTCCCGGAGCGGTGGTTCAAGTCCAGCAGAATTGCGCCGGCCGTGCCCGCTGCAAGCCGGCCCTCGAGCGCATCGGGAGCTACCGCCTCAACGGTGATCCCCAACTGCCCCGCTGTTCCCTGGATTTTTGCCAGAAAGAAAATGTCATCAACCATAGCCAGGATTTTGGCAGGCACTTTAGCTCCTCTTACTCTCTGTTCACTGCCGGCAACGCGAGGCTGCTTTCGCGATCTGGCCCCCGGCATCTATTCAGCATACCTCAAGGCGGATGGGCTAGGCGTTGCCCAACCTGCATTTTGGCATTTCCCAGGCCCAGCCAGAAGGCATTCATTCGGCCCTGTGTGCACGGGTCCAAGATTGGGTGCGACGCTTGCTCCGTCCTCTGGCCAACCGGACGGAGCAAGCCCGCCACTGCATTGGTCATTGCTTCTTGAGCGTTTCGTCGAAGACCCATCCTTCATCTGTTACGATGAGGTGAATCTCCTGGAATGCCCCACTGCCGTTGGTTACGCCCGACTCGTGGACCGTCAGGCCGAGTGAATTGGTAAGTGTAGCCGTCACCGTGCAATCCGGGGTGACAGTATATGTACCTGTAAATGTGGCTGGTCCGACAAGTCCGTTTAAACTTGCCGTTTCGCTGCCGGAAAAGTTCCCTGCGCCGTCGAATTTGACAATTCCAACGTGGTTGGTTGGAAAAGGCGGCGGAGGAAAAC
>JAJYLL010000173.1 GCA_021787735.1 Acidobacteriota bacterium
GCAGCAGTCCTGCAGTCACCTGGCTGCGCGAAAAGCCCAGGTTCCTGACCAGTTCGGGATAGAAGACGGGCATGCCATAGAAAACGATCCCGACCCCGAAAAAGAGGTTCAGGAAAGCCGCGGCAACAACCCACCAGCCATAGAAGATGCGCATGAGCTTTTACCTTTCTGTGACGCTGGCCCCTACCCAGAAATGTTTGCAGATGCCGATTCTATCTAGCGGCCGTCGCCGACGAATTCCGTTTCAACGTCGGGCCAGCGGTTGCGGCACCAGCCCGCCATTTCGCAAACCGACATGCCGCTTTTCCACCCGAACTTTGCGCGCAGGTGCAGAAGCCAGGCGATCAGGCCGTCTTCAGGATGAAAGAGCAGCATGTGCATGGCTTTTTCCGGCTTGCTTCCGGTGTTCATGGCGTATTCGCTGTCCGGCAACTGAAAAATCGTGTGCATCTGAAAAGTGGAGCAGCCGCGCAATAGATATTCGGCGGCGATGCGGCCGGAATGGATGTCGCCGGTGGCGCTGAGGGGCAGAAACTCCATTTTCTCCTGCAAGGCAAACCGCCCCGCCAGGAACTTTTCCAGAACGCTCAGGTTGCGGTCACTCAGGTCCGGACCGCCGTAGGCGACGCCCACTTTGTCGAGATACGTTTTCTGCGGATCAAACAGGCGGTTGGCGTAGATCAGGAAATCAGCCTGGTTCTCGCCGGAAGCCTTGTGGACGGCGTCCAGCATGCGAAGCTGGAAATCATCCTCAAACAGGGCGTTGAACATCTTGAGCCCGACACGAATTTTTCCCGGGTCAACCGCATGGACCAAAGCCGGAACATTCGCCAGCCACTCCAGGATGTTGGCCTGCTGCGCCGCGCGGCCTGAGCCCGCAAGCGTGGGGCTGAAGTCTTTTTCAAGCGGCATGGCGAGAGCCGGGTTGTGCTTCTTCCACGGCTCCAGCAGGAGGTTGGTGGTGAAAACGTACTCGTCTTCTTTCCAGAAGTCCTCGTCGGGCGTCGGCAGGTGATACTTGACGGAAGGAACGATCAGCATCCCGGAGCCGGCGCCGATCGAGAGCGCCTGGTCGAAGAAATCCCGGTAGTCTTCCAGGGTTTTGTACCATCCCCGGCCCTTCCATGTGACGGTCCAGCCTTCTTTGCCGCCGCGGCCGCGAATGCGCTCCACGGTCATGCGCGTTTCGGGGATGGCCCACTCCCACATACTCTGCTCGCCATGGCTATTCTGGGCGATGACGGTCTTGAGGATGACAAACCCGAGCCCCGCGGCGGAATCTCTTTCCACCTGGTGGGCGGCCAGCGAGAGCTGCCCGGATGCCTTCCCGAACGGGTTTTTGACAGGCAGGCCGGCGTATTTGCTTTTGAGGTCGATGCCGTAGGTGGAATTAACGTGAGACTCGATCAGCCGGGGAAGGCCGTCGCGGAAATCATCAAAATCCTTTTGAAGTTGAGCGGAATCCTGCTGGCTCAGTCGCGGCTTGCCGCGAAGCCTGACTCGCGGCGGGAAATATTCCTCCATGAACGGTTCAATCCTTTGCGCTGTCTAATTCGCCAATTTCCTTGAGCGTTTTCCCAATCGCGTTGAACTCGCTCTCCGAAAGTTCAGGCCCCCAGGGATCGTGCGCCGATTCGTGCCCGATAATCCCCAGATGGACCAGCGTCCAGAGCATCCTGCGGATGTAGCCCTCCATCGGCGGAATGAAGAGCACCTGGGAGAGCCGGTCCACGGCACCCGAAAGGTCAAGAAACTCCAGGGCGTGTCCCCGGAAATAGGCATCCATCATGTTGTGCTGCAGCCCGGCGCAGGCTGCTCCCATGCCGATCAGGGCCGCCTGCGCGCCGGCCATCAGGCTGTAACCGAGAAAGCGGTCCTCGCCGGTGATCAGGAGCTTTTCCGGGAACTCTTCCGCAATCAGGTTCGCCACGTTCTGGTAAGTCATCACGCTGTCGAGCGTGGCGAGTTTGATGCCTGCCACCTTCGGCAATGCGAAAAGCGCCAGAAGAATGTCCGGCGAGTAAGATATTCCGCCCGCGGCCTCATACAGGTAAAACAAAAGCATGGGCGCGTGGAGCAACCCCAGCTTCCAGTGGTAGTCGACCACAAGTTTTTCAAGCTCGTCCGGGCCCGCAATTTTCCGAAGCGGCGAGGGCGCGTAGATCAGAAAAGCGTGTGCACCGTGCTGGAGGGCGTCATTCGCCATTTCGAGCGCGGAATCAACGTAAGCCGAAAACGAGGTGGCGACTGTAGGGGAACCTCCGACGCCGGCGACAATCAGCTTGTCAGGGCCCAACCCCCGCGCCCAGGCCTGCAAAACCTGAATGCGCTGCTCGCGGCTAAGGTGCAACCCGCGGCCCGTGTGCGCCCACACGGCAACGCCCGCAATGGGCTGTGCGCGCATGTAGGCAATGTATTTTTCCTGCGCGGCGCAATCGATCTGGCCGTCGGGCGTCATCGGCACGGGAACCGCGGGAACCAGCCCATGCCAGAGGCGGCGGCCGCATTCTTCAACCGTAAGCGGCGTCACGGAAGGAACTCCTCAAAGCGGATTCGATAACGCTCCACCTTCTCCATGTTGACTTTGTAGCCCATGCCCGCACCCTCCGGCAGTTGGATGAAACCCTCGCCGGAGATTTCGATAAGAGGCTCAATAATATCATCCTTGAACCACCGCGCAGAAGCTTCCACATCCGTGGGGAAGGCGAAATTCCCAAGTGTGGCGAGATGCAGCGCCTGCGCGGACGCCACGCCCAGTTCCGGCATGGTGCCCATCCAGCAAGGAATGCCTGCCGCCTGCGCCGCGTCGTGAGCCTGCTTTGCGGGCGCCAACCCTCCCATACGTTGTACCTTGATGTTGATGATCTTTGCGCCCCCCAGGCGGATGGCCGTGGCAATCGATTCCAGGTCTTCGGCGGATTCGTCCAGGCAAATGGGAGTCTGCAGGCGGCGCTGCAGTTCCGCATGTTCGGCCAGCGCTTTGCGCCCGAGCGGCTGCTCAAACATCATCAGGCCGCAGCTATCCAGTTCTTCAAAAATTGCGGCGTCTTCCAGACGATAGGCCGCGTTGGCGTCAACCATCAGGGGGATGTCGTCAAAGCGCTTGCGGACGGCGCGCACAAGTTCCACGTCATGCCCCGGCATGATCTTGATCTTGATGCGGCGGTAACCCTGCCGCAAAAAGGTGTCCACGCGGTCGAGCAGTTGGTCGATGGTGGGCATCAGCCCGATGGCTGCTCCGGAAGGGACGGGCCGCCTGCTGCCACCCAGCATTTGGTAGAGCGGCACGCCTGCCTGGTTGGCCCAAAAATCCCAGACCGCTCCTTCGACACCAGCCTTGGCAAACGGTTCGCCGGGAAATTGTGAGATCCAGTCAAAACACTTGTCTGCTGCGGGAAGCGGCCTTTCAAGCAACCCCGGAACAGCCGTGCAAACCAGGAATTCCCAGGTTGAATCCGGCGTTTCGGAAGAATAAAACGAGCCGCCCATCGGCGAGGCTTCTCCCCAACCGACGGTTCCGTCGGCTCCACTTAGTTCCACCAGGATGGCGTCTTTGACGGAGACTTCGCCGTTCGAGATTTTGAACGGTTCGTGCAGGGGCACCTGCACCCAGTGCAACCGGATTCCCGAAAGATGAATTGTTTTTGGCATCATGCAGGGATCCCCAAAAATCTATTCTGCCCGCCGCCGCCAAGTCAATCAATTCTTTGAGGCGTTTCCTTCAGGAAGGGAGCGGGCGGGCCAAATTTCGCCCTGTGCGGCACCTTTGAGTCAATGCGTTTGGCTGACTGGCGCTGACGCAAGTTTTGTCGCTTCTGCGAGCTCGCGAAGCGATAACTCCATAATGGTTGGCCGGTGACGTCGCAATGGCACATTCCGGCGGTACAGCTATACCACCTTATAGAATCAACCCTCTGTCAAGAGAACCTCGCGAGAATTACTGAAGATCACGCCTTAATCGCAAAGTTACCTCTTTTGATCGAAGCCATTTTGTGGTGAAATAGTGGGCATGCCGGAAATTACAGCAAGGCTTGGGATGATGGACTGTAGTGTGTTGTGTGAAAAGTCACACTTGAATGTGACGGGCGTCACAACGCTGTAGGGCAAAAAAAGTAGAGAATTTCTTCCCTGAGTCAATTTGTGAAATCGAAGTCTGCCGTATCAGAGATTTCTCGATAGCAAGCGGGCTCTGATCCTTACGGGAGCTGGGAAAGGGCAAAAGGAGAGAGGTGTTGTCATGATCATAGGTATTCCCAAGGAGAGCTTTCCTGGAGAGCGGCGAGTGGGCATGGTGCCCGCAGCTTTGCCTTCGCTGACCAAGGCGGGGTTCGAAGTAGCCATTGAGGCAGGAGCAGGCATCAGCGCGGGATATCTGGACAAGGATTACACCGACAAGGGCGCAAAAATCCTTGCAAACCGCGCAGAGGTTTTCAAGACCGCCGATATCGTCGTGCAGGTACTCTGCTACGGATCGAACGACAAGACGGGCAAGGAAGACGTCGCGCTCTACCGGGACAGCCAGTTCCTTGTGGGTTTTCTCCGCCCGCTGGGTGCGGTGGAGACCTTGAAGGACATCGCCTCCAAAGGCGTATCGTCCTTCAGTATTGAATTGATGCCCAGAATTACACGCGCGCAGAGCATGGATGCCCTTTCGTCCATGTCCACCATCTGCGGCTACAAGGCGGTGCTGCTTGCCGCCGATACGCTGCCGAGGCTCTGCCCCATGCTGACCACCGCAGCGGGGACCATAACACCGGCCCGCATCTTTATCATTGGAGCGGGTGTTGCTGGCCTCCAGGCCATTGCCACGGCGCGCAGGATGGGTGCCGTCGCCTCCGCCTACGACGTGCGTCCTGCGGTCAAGGAGCAGGTGCAGAGTCTCGGCGGGCGTTTTGTGGAGCTTCCCATTGAAGCCAAAGACGCCCAGGACGCTCGCGGCTACGCCACGGCGCAGGATGAGAGCTTCTACCAGCGCCAGAGGGAATTGCTGGGACGTGTGGTGGCGGAAAGCGACGTGGTGATTACCACGGCCGTGATCCCCGGCAAGAAACCGCCAATTCTGGTGACGGAAGAAATGGTGAAGAGCATGGCACCGGGGTCTGTGATTGTGGACCTGGCCGCTGAACGTGGCGGGAATTGTGAATTGACTGAAGCCAGCAAGATGGTGGTGAAGCATAATGTCAACATCGTGGGATACATCAACCTGGCCAGCAGCGTCCCGTATCATGCCAGCCAGATGTACGCGCGGAACGTCTGCACGTTTTTGACTCACCTGTTCAAGGGCGGGAAGCCGGAGCTCAAACTGGAAGATGAGATCACCCGGGAAACGCTGATCACGCGGGGCGGTGAAATTGTTCACGGCCGCGTGCGCGAATTTTTCGGTTTGCCGGTTCTGAGTACGGCGAAGAACGCATAGTAAAGATTGAAGGCTGCGGGGCGGCTTGCCGAATCCGTTCCCCCCGGCCCGCATCGCCAAATGCTTAGTTAAAGGAGGGTATGGTGCCACAAGGTTTTGTTGAAAACTTGTACGTTTTTGTGCTGGCAGGCTTTCTCGGATTTGAAGTCATCCGCCGGGTCTCGCCTCTGCTGCACACTCCGTTGATGGCCTTGACCAACGCTTTGGACGCAATTGTCGTGGTCGCCGCCATCATCATCGCCGGACGAAAGGGATCGGCACTTTCCGAGATTCTCGGAGCGATCGCGGTTGCCGCTGCGTTCAGCAACATGGTCGGCGGCTTTCTGATCACTGACCGCA
>JAJYLL010000061.1 GCA_021787735.1 Acidobacteriota bacterium
TCAGAACGTCGCGAGACAGTTCGGTCCCTATCTGGTGTGGGCGTAGGAAATTTGAGGGGGGCTGTCCCTAGTACGAGAGGACCGGGATGGACAAACCTCTTGTGTCCCAGTTGTCGCGCCAGCGGCATGGCTGGGTAGCGAAGTTTGGAAGCGATAACCGCTGAAAGCATCTAAGCGGGAAGCGCGCCCCAAGATAAGATTTCCCAAGGATGAAACGTGAGACAGCTACTCATGGTGAATCCTATGAAGGGCCGCGGAAGACTACCGCGTTGATAGGTCGGAAGTGTAAGCACAGTAATGTGTTCAGCCTACCGATACTAATCGCCCGTTCGGCTTGACCATAAATTCTGCTCAGCATACAAACATTGAGCGATTGATTCATTGTTGATTGACTGATTGAAAGCATTTCAATGGTTAAATCCTTCAATAAGCCAATGATTCGATCCATGATTTGCCTTCAGACGTCGCACTATTCAGAAGAACAGGGTTCCGGGATTAGCGCTCGGCGCCCCCGACCTGTTCCAACGGTTTTCCGGCGATTATACCGGAGGGGTCACACCCGTTCCCATCCCGAACACGGTAGTTAAGCCCTCCAGGGCCCATGGTACTGCGCGGGTGACTGCGTGGGAGAGTAGGTCATCGCCGGGATTAAATTGACAAAACGCCTCAGCCTCGTGCTGGGGCGTTTTTGTTTTGGTGCGAACTTTCTGTCGCGACGCCTGACGCATGCATCGCAGCCTTTGCGGCGTGTGCGGATCTTGCAACGCGTGGCCTTACGGCCCGCGCGGCGTGCCCTTCAGGGGGACGCAGCTTCAACTGCGTCATCACAGCCACCGGATACCTATTCGGCTTCAGCCGCTGAAGCGTAACGCGGGTCCTTACGGCCCGCTGCTCGGTCATTCTAAAAACACCTAAGAACCGCGGGCCGCAAGGGCCTGCGCTACAGTTGCTGGCACAATTTCCTGTGGACGGGTAGCGCCGACCGCCGTTGCGGTGTCTGCCGCTCTTCTGGACTTGTACGCTGCTACAACGCGGGAGATGTATAATTCTCACAGGTAGTCCGATTCTCGGTGCCGAAGGAGGCTCCGATGCCGTTGCGTGTGGCCATGCACGTACGAGCCGGAGCAGTGAAGCTGGTTTTCGCGGCGGGGGTGGCATTTACTTTCCTGCTGGCAGGTGCAACACCAGCCCGCAGCACGTCCCAAACGCTTCGCGTTACCACTCGCCTGGTGGTGGTGAACGTTGTTGCGCACAACAAGAGGGGCGAACCTGTCACAGGCCTCACACGCGCCGACTTCACCGTTCTGGACGACGGCAAACCGCAGCAGATCAGTGTCTTTTCGGTCCAGTCCCACGAAACCGTGCAGAAATCCGTCGTGCCACTTCCTCCCAATGTTTTTTCGAACCGCGTAGCGCGGGACGGAAGCGTCCCGGTGAACGCGGTGGTGATCCTGCTCGACGGCAAGGACACCAGTTTCGCCGATTCCGTTTTTGCGAGAAACGCGGTCATCAAGTTCATCCGGCGAATGCCGCCGGGCGAGAACATCGCTCTTTACATAACGGGCAGATGGGGTCTAACGGTCATCCAGGATTTCAACAGCGATCCGTCGCCCCTCCTTAGGGCCATTCGCAGTTATCGCGGCTATGCGGCCGAAGACTCCACCGCCTCTGGTACGGCTGTTAATCTCGGTACGCCACCCGCTAACGACAAGGATCCCGCAGCCCGCATACTAGCGGATATGAAGGAGACCAGGCCCACAGATTTAGCTGGTGGTTTCCGGGCCATAGACACGTACAAAATCATTGAGGCCGTTGCAGGTCACCTTTCCGGCCTGCCGGGCCGGAAGAGCCTGGTCTGGGTTACCGACAACGTTCCGTTTCCCATGTCGGTGAGTTTACTCAACCTCTCCGATAGCAGCAACATTGACGAGCTCTGGCTCGCAAAGCGCGAAGCAATTCAAGCCCTTAACCAGGCCGACGTGGCCGTTTATCCGGTGGACGCCCACGGATTGGTGGTCGGTCCACTGAACAAGGGGTTGTACAGGCCAGGCTTGCCACCGCCCTTATGGGGTGGGGAAATATGGACTCTGGCCATGGACTACTGGGCAAAGCAAACCGGCGGGCGTGCCTACTATTACACAAATGGCCTCAGCCAGGCAATTAGGAGGGCGGTGGATGATTCCAAGGTCACTTACACTCTCGGCTACTATCCGAAAGGTGTGGTCTGGAATGGAAAATATCGGCACATCAAGATTCGGCTGGACCGCAAAGGTGTGCAGCTCCGCTATCGCCGCGGCTACATTGCGAACGCCGAAATTACAGGTGCGTACGGCGACCCTGTCTCCCTTCTCAAGGCCGTGGCGGGCAGTTCCTTTGATTCTACTGGCCTCGGCCTCACAGTGCGCCTGACTCCGATAGGCAAGCCCCCATCGTCCGATTTGAAAGCGGCGGTTTATGTTGACGGGCGTGGGCTTGCCTTCCAGCCTGAACATGGCCGCTACGATGTCTCTTTCATGGTCTGGGCGGGCCAGTATTCGAAACAAGGCGCGCTACTGGAGGCAAAAACGTCAAACGCTTCCTTTAAGTTGACTGAAGCCAACTATCACTCAGCCCTTAGCGGCGGCCTCGGGCTTACCATCCGTGAGACTCTCATGCCCCAGGCGTGGCAGTTGGGCGTCGCGGTCCTCGATACAGCCTCCGGCACGACGGGCTCAGTAAGAATCCCACTACATCAGGCGGGTCTCAGATGAATTGATTGGGAGGAAAGTAACATGTTTCATGGGAAAACCCGAACGCTTTCTGCAGCAATGTTTGGGCTAAGCGCAGCCCTGCTGTTCGTACCCAGAATCAATTCCGCGAAGCCATCGGTTGATCTAACCGCTGAACAAAAATGCATGGTTTCCGGCACTGTACTATCGGTCTCGACCGGCCAGCCGCTCAACGATTCGGTCATCACGATGAACCAAGTCGGAGGCCGCCGTGAGCGGCGCTCCGCCGTGACCAATGCCGCTGGCGCGTGCAGTTCTGACACGCAATGCGATCCGTGCGGCGAGGTATGCGCGACGAATCTGTAGGAGGGAGTTGTGTAGGGTGTGTACCTTCGGGCGATACAGCAGAGGTACCAGATGACTGCTGCTCAGGTTCTGCAGATTATGACAACGGCTATTGGTGCAATTAGTGCCAATGGCCACAAATCAGCGCGCCTGCCGCGTCGAAGCGTCGAGCGCAAACGTTAGCTGGTGAGAGGAGAGGTATAATCACCATAGGTGAGGCCGACGCCCGGCTCGGAAAGGTGCTGGGACGCTGGTGCGAGTTGCAATGCACGAAAGGCCCAGAACAGCTAAGTTGGTCCTGATGGGAGGGGTAGCCTGTAGCTTAATGTGGGGGCGCGCGAATCTAGCCTGCGCCGCCTCGCAAACGCTGCGGGTTACCACCCGCCTTGTTGTGGTGAATGTCGTTGCGCACAACAAGAAGGGCGAGCCTGTCACGGGTCTCAGGCGCAGTGACTTCACCATTCTAGACGACGGCAAGCCGCAGCAGATCAAAGTCTTCTCGGTTGAGTCCTGGCAAACAGCACCGAAGGCCGCCGCCCCCCTGCCACCCAACATTTTTTCCAATCGCGTTGCGCGGGACGGAAGTCTCCCCATCAACGTCGCTGTGATCCTGCTCGACGGCACGAGCACCAGCTTTGCCGATTCCGTCTTTGCAAGGAACGAAGTGATCAAACTCATCCGGCAAATGCCCCGGGGCGAGCGCATCGCTCTTTACGTGCTGGGACCGAAGGGGCTGAGCGTCATCCAGGATTTCACCAGCGACCCGTCGCCGTTGATGGAAGCCATCCGGGGCTTTCACGCCAGCCCGGGTGAAGGATCAGGCGGCTTTGACGCTGGGGCCGACCTTCGTGTGCCGCCAATGAGCGCGAGTGATGCAGCAGCTCGTATCGTGGCGGATATGCACGACCGTCCAAGGCCGGGAGCCATGGGCTACAGCAGGATAACGCCATCGCTTGAGGCGGTAAGGGACATTGCAGAGCGCCTTTCCGGGCTGCCGGGCCGCAAGAGCCTTATCTGGGTTACCGGTCACGTCCCCTATGCGGGAGCACAAGCGCTCAAACTCGGCATCTATACGGAGATGGAGCACGTAGTCCGCGACGCGATCCGGGCCCTCAACCAGGCGGACGTGGCCGTTTACCCAGTGGACGCCCACGGACTGGTGGTTGGTCCGATCAAGATGGGTGCCGTGCACGGGCCGGACTTCACACCTCTCTGGCCCGGCGAAGTCTGGACCTTAGATATGGACTACTGGGCAAAACAAACCGGCGGCCGGGCTTTCTATTACACGAATGGCCTGAGCCAGGTGATCGGTAAGGCGCTGGATGATTCAAAAGTCGCCTATACTCTCGGCTACTATCCGAACCGCGTCGCCTGGAACGGAAAATATCACCCCATCAAGGTTCTCGTGGACCGCAAAGACGTGCGGCTTCGTTACCGGCGGGGCTACTTTGCAGCCTCGACGACGGCGATCGCGCACGCCAGTCCGGTCGTGATGCTTGAGGCTGCTGCGGACAGCCCCCTCGACTCGACCGGCCTCGGCGTCACCGTGCGCCTGACTCCGATAGGCAAGCCCCCATCGCCCAATTTGAAAGCGGCGGTTTATGTTGACGGGCGCGGGCTTACCTTCCAGCCTGAACATGACCGCTACGACGTCTCTTTCATGGTCTGGGCGGGCCAGTATTCGAAACAAGGCGCGCTACTGGAGGCAAAAACGTCAAAGGCTTCCTTTAAGTTGACTGAAGCCAACTATCACGCAGCCCTTAGCGGCGGCCTCGGGCTTACCATCCGCGAGACTCTCATGCCCGACGCGTGGCAGTTGGGTGTCGCGGTCCTCGATACAGCCTCCGGCACGACGGGCTCGATCAGAATCCCACTCCAGCACGAGCGGGTGGCGCATCCATGAAGGGGACGGCGCAGTCCGCCGCCATTGCGGTCTGCGACTCTTATTTTGACGAGGGACGCGCTGCGGCTGGACGGGCGCGAAGAAATCTCCGCGGGTGTGCCAACCGGAGGGCCTCGCTAGTTGCCTTGGCCGCGGCCGCTTTCTCCAACCTGGACGGCGAGCATTGAGACGGAGCCACCCTCAACGCCATCGACGGGGAACGCGATGGGATCCTGTTCAAGGGAAGTACCCATCACATAAAGCAGGGGCAGGTAGTGGTCGGGGGTGGGAATTGACAGCAAAGCTTCGCGCCCCAGCCGCCCGTAATCAACCAGCGAATCGTGGTCGTGCGCCAGCAGAAGTTCGCGCGCGCGCTTTTCAAAATCGACCGCCCATTTATACGGCGCAACGGCTTGCCGGCCCCAGGCATACGCGTGCAGGTTGTGGACAAGATTGCCGCTGCCCACAATCAGCACGCTTTCGTCGCGCAACGGGGCCAGCCGCCGGCCAATGTCATAGTGAAAGCCGGCCTCTTTGGTGGCATCAATGCTCAACTGCACCACGGGCACGTCCGCCTTGGGATAAACGTGGCACAGCACCGACCACGTGCCGTGGTCAAGCCCCCATTGCTCATCCAGATCAACCGGGAGCGGCGAAAGAAGTCTTTGAACACGCCGGGCAAGTTCCGGATGGCCTGGGGCGGGATACTGCACACGATATAGTTCGGCCGGGAACCCTCCGAAATCGTGGATAGTGGGCGGAGCCGTATTTACAGTGAGCGCCGCGCTTGAAGTGTACCAGTGCGCTGAAATGGAAAGCACTGCCGTGGGCCTTGGAATGACAGCACCGAGCGCGGTCCATGCCTCCGTGTAACGGTTCCGCTCAAGTGCGTTCATCGGATTGCCGTGACCGAAGAAAACCGTCGGCATGACCATGGCCATCGCTACCTCCACTGCCGACCGGCGCCTCGTAACAGAACGTCACAAGTCGCCGTCCGGAGGTTACAGTTCATTACTTATTGATGCTGCAATATCCATGGCCGTTCCGGCCGTGCGATGTGCTGCCCCAACTCCTGCTTATACCACAAAAAGCAATGGCAGCAGCGCCGCCTGGCATCCCTCGGGAACACCGCGCAGAAGCGTTGCCCGCCTGGGGCGGCGTAAAGGCGACGCTATGCCGGATCGCGGATACTCCAAAACACGCATTCGCGCCACATATGGGTCGTGGTGATGAACGCTGCTTCGGGCTCTTGCCTCTCGGCCTTTGAGCGTGCCACACTGGCAAGACCGGGACGTTGCCGGCCGAACCCATGGATTCACATCAAGACGATCACGGAAAAACTTTGACCCCGCATGTCCTGGCGGTGAAAGGGCTGGGCAAACGGTACGGATTTGCGACGGCGCTGGACGGCATTTCATTCCAGGTTGGCTGCCACGAAATTCTGGGGCTGCTTGGCCCCAATGGCGCCGGGAAAACCACCACTATCAACATGATTCTCGGGGTCCTTGAGCCGAGTTTCGGAAGCGTGATGATTGACGGCATCGACATCTCAGCACACCGTCGGCTGGCCCTGGAACATACGAACTTTGCCGCCGTCTATGCGCCGCTTCCCGGCAACCTGACGGTGTGGCAGAACCTGCGCGTGTTTGCCATGTTGTATGGAGTGCCTTCGGCCACGGCGCGCATCGAGGCCCTGCTTGAGGAATATGACCTTCTTCCGTTTCGCAACGCCAAGTGCGGCGTGCTCTCATCGGGCGAGCAGACCCGCGTTTCGTTGGCCAAGGCCATGCTGAACCAGCCCCGCCTGCTGCTGCTGGACGAGCCGACCGCATCGCTCGACCCGGCAAGCGCGCGGGAGATCCGTTCGCGCATTCGTGATTTCGCGGCAACCAGCGAAGCGGGCGTGCTGTGGACTTCGCACAACATGTATGAAGTCACCGAAGTTTGCAGCCGCGTTCTGTTTCTCTCGCACGGAAAGATTCTGCTGGAAGGCGATCCGAAAACCCTGCCCGCCGAGTACGGTAAAGAATCGCTTGAAGACCTGTTTGTGACCGTGGCTCGCGAACCATTGACTCTGGAGGATTGACGACGATGTCCGCTCGCCTGCGCCGGGTCGCCGCTATTCTGCTTCGGTTGATCTATCTGCTGCGGGGCAGCTCCGCGCGGGTAGTGCCGCTTTTCGCCTGGCAGGCTGTGGACATTGTGCTGTGGGGTTTCATCAGCCGCTACCTGAACAGTGTCTCGTCCGCGCGCTTCAACTTTGTTCCCGCGCTGCTGGGAGCCATCGTTCTGTGGGATTTTCTCGTCCGCGCGCTCCACGGAGTTATCGTCGCATTCCTGGAAGACGTGTGGTCGCGCAATTTTCTGAACATTTTTGCGGCGCCGCTTGCGATCTCGGAATACCTGACCGGCATGGTCCTGTTCAGCGTTGCAACAAGCGTGATGGTGCTGGTGGTGATGGTGGCGCTGGCAACAGCGGCGTTCGGGCTTCACTTCTTCGCCATGGGATTGATGCTGGTTCCGTTTCTCCTGCTGCTTTTTCTCTTCGGAGTCGCCCTGGGAATCTTTGGCGCGGCGATTGTGCTGCGCTGGGGCCCGGCCGCAGAGTGGCTGATTTGGCCCATCCCCGCGCTGCTCTCACCGCTGGCATGCGTCTTTTACCCGCTCTCGGCGCTCCCCACCTGGCTGCAGTGGGTGGCACGACTGGTGCCGCCTTCGTATGTGTTTGAGGGCATGCGCGCCGTGGTGGAAGGCCATGGCGCCCAAGTTACTCCCCTGCTGAGCTGCACAGCTCTAACCGTACTGGCGCTGCTCCTCGCCGGCCGCGCATTCGTCGGTGTGTATCATCACGCGGTACGCACCGGACTCATCGCGCGTTACAGCGCCGAGACCGTCAGTTGAGAAAAAGAACCGTGGACCTCACAACCGGAGGTCTTCGCTGCTTTCTCCTGACCGGCAAGCGGATGGGCGAGGTTATTTGTGGGGGGCCTTGGAATCAACCGGACCTTCGGCAGGCGTCTTCGCGGGCTTGGGGTTTTTGACCTTCTCGGAATGCTGAACGTTGAACAGCTCGAAGTCTGAATACTGGTGCTCATTGCGAAGCTTCTTGCCGTTCCAGTTTACGGTCACGGTAACATCCCTGGGAAGCCAAAACGCCTTAGCGAGCTTCTTGAATTCGACATCCTGATAATCAATCTGAGTCGTCTCCTGCCTCAGCCGTATTTTGGGCAACGGTTCCAGGAGATCCGTACGGAGGCGGAGGATTTGGTTATTTTGGGCATCGACCCAGGCCAGACCCTGGTCGAAAGTGGGCGCTGAATTGTCGCCGAAGTTGAAATATCCCACCAGCTCCGCCCTGGTTGGAACCTGGGCGAAAGCAATCACGTAGGTCTCATGGCCATCCAACATCTGGCGGCCCAGATAGCGAAACGTCGATTCCGATTGATGAACCGGGTGGAAGATCAACTCAGCCGACACAAAACCGGACGTCAGCATGTAGCCTCTTTCCAGACCGTCGTGCGTCCTATTATCCGCATCGATTTGCTGCCGGTATTCCGTAAAGCCTGGGACCTTGATGTCGGAAGGCATCAGGCAGAGATAACGAAATTTCTCGTCCATCGATCCCCCCACATTGCCTTTGTGGCCAATCTTTTCCATGTGGACCTTCTCCAGCGAGGTCGTGTTCTGGAGATCGCGGAATAGAGCCGCGACATTTTTCCCCACAGCGGCCAATATAGGCTTCAGCTCGGTCTGGTCCTTGGAGGGTGTGAGGTCCTTAAGCTGTACGTTGGAATCATGAAGGTAGTCAACGGTCGCAGCGTTCGTCTTTCTCTTTCCCCCGTAAAGAGCGTCAATCTCCTTGCGGGATTGAACCGCCAGCCAAATGCGGCGAAGCCTGACCGGCAGCGTTTGGGGTTTCTTTCCGTTCAGGAAACGGTTCATTTCGGCATTGGCTTGATTGACTTCATCCTCTCCAAGCAAGGCCTCAACAAGCAGGAGCCTCGCTTCCGGGCCGGCCCCGGCATCCAGGGCGCGTGAAAGGTAGACGTCGGCTACATCATATTTGTGAAGCTGCAATTGCGCGCGCCCGATTTCCTGCAGAACCAGCGCATCCTTCGGAGCAAGCTTGTCCGCCCTGACAAGGTAATTTGTCGCAGCCTGGGGATCGTGCATCCAGCTTTGCATCACGCCCCCAAGCACTAAGGGTTCGGGACTTCCCTTCGTTCCTTCCTTCAAGACGATTTCAACGGCCGCATAGTCGTCGCGGGCAGCGCCGTCCCAATTGCCCGACTCGAGTTCGGCAAGCGCCAGCATGGTCTGGCATTTGGCACACGAAGGATTGCGCTTGACCACGTCGGAAAAGTACCGCAGGGAGTGATCGGGGCGGCCCTTGCCAACAAATTCCTGGACGCCCCTGGCGTATTCTTTTTCGCTCCTGGAGGAGATGCCGTCGGCAGGTGTAAGCGATTGGAGTTCAGGCAAAAGATGGGCATGCAGGTCCCGCTGCGGAAGCAGACCGAGATCCTCTTCGTCCGGGCGGAGGGTTATGGGGAGCCGAACAGGTTTTGGGAAATCGGCCAGATCAACCAGTTCGTGCGCAGTCTGGAAGCCCTTTTTTGAAACGGTCAGCTGGACTTTAAAATCCGTGGTCGGCCCCTGTGTTGGAGAATAGAGAGTCAGGAACTCACCGGAGGCATCCGTCTTGAATATCCGGTATTCCTCTCCCGAGAGAGGACTCACTTGCACCCTGGCGCCGGGGATCACACCGCCTTCCATGGTCATCACTCTACCGGCAACCGCCCATACCCTGCGCGACTTCCCCACGTCGTACATTTCGCTTGTACCCATTGACATGGTTTCGGGAGCTCCCATGTGAGCGCCGATAGGGATCTGGGCAGCCAGGGGAGAAACCGCCCAACAGGACGCGAATATTACAAACGCGAGGAGAACAGGGAAGATACGAAGGTTACACCTGAGGTCCAACATGCGAGAGGCCCGCTTCTGCCTTCCGGGAATTGCCTGACGCCGAAGAGAGTATCACCGTTCCCGGCGGGTTTCCACACAAAAGGCTACTTCGAGCGGGTGGCTCAGACCCGCGTGGTTGCGGCACGTGGCTTTCAATTTGATGAGGGACTCGCTGGGACACCGCGAGTGCGAAAAAGAAACTGCGGACCTCATGGCCGGAAGTCCAAGCTGATCATTTCATAATTCACACTTCATAATTCAAAATTTCTGTCGTATGTTGTGGCATTGAATTTGCGGCGCCCGCGTGCCTTACTGAATCTGCAAGGTCAGCGCCGCCCAGCCAAAAAGGAAACATCGGTGAACATGCCTGCCAGGAAGCCCGTTAACGTGGATGAGTCCGTTAACTTGCGCTATGTCGTTTTCCTGGCCTGTACGGCGGCGATGGGAGGCCTGCTTTTTGGATTCGATATCGCCATCATTACGGGCGCCGGTCCTTTCATTACCCGCGCATTCAATTTAGGGGACATAGGCCTTGGCTGGGCATTCAGCTCGTTGCTGTTCGGCTGCGTTATCGGGTCCGCATTCGCGGGCAAGCTCGCGGACCGCTACGGGCGCAAGCGGCTGTTGATTTTCGTTGCCCTCCTGTTCGCTTCCACATCCGTTGCAGCGGCCTCAGCCGCCAGCTTTAACGGTTTTGTCGCGGCCCGGTTTATCGGCGGCCTGGCCGTTGGGGGGGTTTCGCTCATCTCCCCGATGTATGTCGCGGAAGTCGCCCCGCCTTCCATCCGTGGGCGGCTGGGAACTTTGTACCAGATGTCGATCGTTACCGGCATCATCGTGTCTTACGGAATCAATTATCTGTTGCGGGATGCCGGCGCCAGTAACTGGAGATGGATGTTCCTGACGGGAGTGGCGCCCTCCGTGGTTTTCCTGCTATTCGTCGCGCTGGCTCCGGAAACTCCCCGCTTCCTAGCCATGGCCGGCAAATCGCAACAAGCCCTTGAGGTGCTGCAGCGGATCACCGACCGCGACACCGCCGAGTCCGAACTCAGTGACATCACCGCCAACCTGCGCAAGGAGCCGCAATCCTGGCGGGGTCTGCAAAGGCCCGGGGTCCGCCGCGCGCTTGTGGCCGGCGCCGGCCTGGCGATTCTTGTCCAGGTTTCGGGCATCAACACGATCATCGATTATGCGCCCGCAATCTTTCAGTCAGCCGGCTGGAAAATCAACGCGGCACTGACCTCAACTTTTGTGGTGGGCGTAACGGAGTTCCTGTTCACCCTCGTCT
Organism: Acidobacteriota bacterium; assembly: GCA_021787735.1. GTDB lineage: Bacteria > Acidobacteriota > Terriglobia > UBA7540 > UBA7540 > SCRD01. The sequence continues at coordinate 11,189 of JAJYLL010000061.1, forward strand.
CGCTCTGGACCATTGACCGCTACGGCCGCAAGCCGCTCTACATCACCGGGTCGTGCGGCATGGCGCTCTCTCTTCTGGGTCTGTTCGTGGCCGTCATGGAGGGCCGCTTTCAAGGGCCAATAGTCCTCGCGCTCATCCTGGGGTACCTTGCCTTCTTTTCGGCCTGCATCGGTCCCGTGTTCTGGACGCTGGTGCCGGAGATATTTCCGAACGATGTCCGCGGGATAGCGATGACCGTTCCGGTGCTGATTCAATGGGTGGCCAATGCCCTGGTGGTCCTGCTTTTCCCTTATGCATTTCACGTGCTGGGCAAGGGTTTCACGTTCACTTTTCTGATGCTCATGTCACTGGCGCAAGGGGTCTTCACCTTGCGCTTCATGCCGGAAACTAAGAATAAGCGGCTGGAAGAAATTGAAGCGTATTGGACCGCTTTCAAACAACATCGCTGAGAGAACCTGCGGACCTCAACCCCGGAGGACGAGGCTACCAGGCTCTCACTTCCGGGCGTACAAATAGTCGCTGACCTCAGAGCGTTTGGCCCTATAATGTCTGCATCGAGGCGCGTGGGGCGCAGAGGAAGGAGTGCCATGAGTCTATCGCGCAGACGATTTTTCCAACTGGCCGGAACCGGCCTATTGCTTCAGTCACAATTGCCACGATCTTTAAAGGCGCAGGCAATACCCGGAGTAAGCGCGCCTGCGGGCCATGCCATCTCCGGATCTTCAAAAGTCGCTCTGGTTCACGGCGACAACCGGCGCAGGAATGTTCGCCAGGCCCTTGAGGCCATCGACGACCAGATCAAGGCAGGCCTGCGTCACAAGAAGTACGTCGTCATCAAACCCAACAACGTCTCTACCACAAATCAGTTGGCGGCAACGCACGTGGATGCCCTGAACGGCATTCTGGACTACCTGGAACCGCGTTTCCGCGGTCCGGTGATCATCGCCGAATCTTCCGCGGGGGATACTCTGGAAGGCTTTGACAATTTCAAGTATAAGCACGTAGCCTCGGAACACCGCTCCCAGACGGTAAGCCTGCTGGACCTGAATCGCGAGGGCAAATATGAACTGAGCCCCATCATCGATTCCAACCTTCACGTCGCTTCCGTGCGCCTCGCGGCGCGGCTTCTCGATCCTGACGCTTACGTGATCAGCAGCGCAATGCTGAAAACCCACGACCTCGTGGTCGCGACTCTGTCGGTGAAGAACATGGCCATGGGTGCGCCTTTACACAGCGTGCCCGGGGAGGCTATCTGGAACGACAAGCCCAAGGTCCACCCGGATGTCCGCCAGGGTAACTGCAACATGCTGCTGAATGCGCAGAAGCTGCAACCCAACTGGGGCGTGGCCTTGATCGATGGGTTTGAAGGGATGGAGGGCAATGGGCCCTCGCACGGTACGCCCGTAGCTTCGCGCCTTGCCATCGCCTCCACCGACTTTGTGGCGGCGGACCGCGTGGCGCTTGAGACCATGAGCATTAACCCCGATTGGGTCGGGTACCTGACCTTCGCCGGGCGGCTCGGACTGGGGCAGTATGATTTGCAAAAGATCGACCTGGTGGGGGGAACTGCCATTGCCTCGGTACAGAAGAAGTATCGGCTCAGCGATCACATTCAGCGCGAATTGCAGTGGATGGGCCCGATAGCAGAATTGCCGCGCAACCTGAGCAGTCTGCATCAACCCCACAATTTCGGTGGGTAGCAAAGGGTCTGCGGTGCTCAGACTCTGAGGTCCCTGTTCTTAAGATGAGCCAAAACCGCGGACTATCCAAGAGTCGAAATGCCGCACTACGCGCGCTGATGCGGATTCCGGTGCCGTGGGTCTTCGTCCTGGCGTATCTGGCCGGCGTGGGGCTGGAGGCCGTCTTCTTTCACAACCACTATCTCCTGAATACACCTTTCGCGAGTGGCGCCGGCGCTTTTGTGTTCCTGGTTGGCGCAGTGGTGGCCGGATGGGGATGGCTGATTTTTCGCAAGGCAAAAACCACCAGGGTTCCCGGTGAAACCTCCATCACCATGGTGAACTGGGGGCCGTACCGCTTTACGCGGAACCCCATGTATGTCGGCCTCTTCATCGCCTATCTGGGCGAGGCCGGAATTCTCAGGCAGCTCTTCCCCGTGCTGCTGCTGCCGTTGGTTTTCGTCTATCTGAATTGGGTGGTGGTCCCGGTAGAAGAAGAAAAGTTGCGCCAGACCTTCGGGGCACGGTACGAGGAATACCATGGCCGCGTCGGACGTTGGCTCTGACCGAGCAAAGCCGTGGGGAACGCAGTAATCCTTGATTTGTAATTCCCCTCCCTCCTCACTCGTTTCTGCCTCCTGGCGATTTGTAATTGGTAATTCGTCATTTTTCGTGTAGTTTTGGAGAAAAGGAGGGGCCATGCCAAAATACGTTATTGAACGCGAAATTCCCGGTGCGGGAAAGATGCCACAAGAGGAGCTGAGGGCAATTTCCCAGAAATCCTGTGCCGTGCTCCGCAATATGGGGCCGGAGATTCAGTGGCTGGAAAGCTATGTGACCGGCGACAAGATCTACTGCATCTACATCGCTCCCAACGCCGAGGCCGTCCGCGAGCACGCCGCACAGGGAGGTTTTCCATCCAATCGCGTTTCCGAAGTCGTGCGGATGATCGATCCGACCACGGCGGAGTAGGAAAACTGGCAGGTTCGGCGCTGTTGCAACCGTAGTTTACCCGGCGCGCCCGCGTGATTCAGCGGGAAGCTCTGGCTTCGCTGTACTTCAAGCACTATAATGCAGCCATCCGTGGCGCCCGGCCCTGCGCCACGCGCAATCTGCGGAGCCCGAAATGAGCATGATCCCCAAAGAGATCGAAAAACATTACTCCGAGGTGCAGGAGTCGGAGCGGCTATCGTCAGGTATTGGCGAACTGGAGCGGCTCCGTACTGAGGCGATTCTGACAGCGCACCTGCCGCCGCCACCAGCCGTGATCTACGACGTGGGCGGCGCGGCCGGAGTCTATGCTTTCCCGCTGGCGGAACGGGGATACACCGCCCATCTGATTGATCCGGTTGAGTTGCATCTTGAGCAAGCGCGGGCACGGGCTGCATCGTCGGGCGTGTCGCTGGCATCGATCAATCAGGGCAATGCGCTGCTGCTGAGCGCGCCTTCCCTGACGGCCGACGCCGTTCTTCTTTTTGGGCCTCTCTATCACCTCGTCGATGAATCGGAGCGGCTTGAGGCAATTCGCGAGTCGTTCCGCATTCTCAAGCCCGGCGGAATTTTGTTTGCCGCCGCAATTTCCCGCTTCGCCTCTCTGATGGATGGAGCAGCGGAAGGTTTTCTTAAGGACCCGGAATTTCGCCAGATCGTTGCCGGAGATCTTGCCTCCGGCCAGCATCGCAACCCGACCAGCAATCCCGCATATTTCACCACTTCGTACTTCCATCGGCCCGAGGAATTGGAAAAGGAAGTCACAGCAGCGGGGTATCAGAACGTCAGGGTGCTCGCTGTCGAAGGTCCCGTGTGGAATGCGGCCCGGTTCAAAAGGGTGTGGGATGATGAAACCCAGCGAAAGGCCCTCATGGAGTTCCTTTCGACGGTCGAACAGGAGCCCTCGATACGCGGCGCCAGCGCCCACTTGCTGGCCGTCGCCCACCGTCCGAAATTAGAGGCCGTCCCATACGGTAATCCGTAAGATGTAATTCGCGATTTCTGTTTTTCACCATTCCTTGTCACGCGGCATGGTCCCATGGCAATCCTCAAACCTTCTGCTCTGCGTGTCAGTAGCCTTCATCAAAAACTCTTTCACATTTGGGCCGCGCGCGGTGTATAAGCGAGAACTTGGTCTCATATTGACTGGCGGCTCCAGGAGCCACAGCCTGCGCAATCGACGCGAAACCCGCGGTCACCACCAGCCATAAATCTCAATTCAATCGCTCCCTGAAACAGCGACTGAAAATATAAGGGGTGAGAAATGAGCACTCGGGTGAATTGGATAAAGGCAATTTTCTTTATTTGTGCTTTTTGTCTTCTGGCCGTCGCCCCTGCGCAGGCGCAATTTGGAATGCCGGGCAAGCCGGCGGTGAATGGGCCGTGGATGAATCGAAACCTCTCGCCCGATCAACGGGCAGACCTGGTGATCAAACAGATGACCCTGGACGAAAAAATCCAGTTGCTGCATGGCATGGGGTGGCAGGCCATCTTTGGCAATCCGACATCCGGCCCCGCCGTACGTTCGCTGGGCGGGGCAGGATTTATTCCCGGCATTCCGCGCCTGGGAATACCTGATCTGCAAATGTCAGACGCCGCCGTGGGCGTGGCCCTTGGGGCGCGGCGCAGCCGCTACTCGACGGCGCTGCCATCCGTCGAAGCCGAGGCCGCAAGCTGGGACCCCAAAGTCGCCTATGCATTCGGCGCGCTGATCGGGACCGAACTGCGCGATCAGGGCTTCAATATGTCGTTGGGCGGCGGCGTGGACGTGGTCCGCGAGCCGCGCGGCGGCCGCACCTTCGAGTACCAGGGCGAAGATCCGATCCTGGCCGGCACCATGGACGGCCAGCTGATCCGCGGCACGCAGTCGCAGCATGTGATCGGCGACATCAAGCATTACGCCCTGAACGACCAGGAAGACGGCCGCAGCTTCGCGAACGTGATCATGGACAAGCGCGCCATGCGCGAAACTGACCTGCTGGCCTTCCAGATCGCCATCCATGAGTCCGACGTGGGCGCGGTGATGTGCTCCTATAACCTGATCGACGGGGTGTATGCCTGCGAAAACGACTATACGCTGCGCGACGTTCTCGACCACGACTGGGGCTACAAAGGCCTGGTCGTTTCCGACTGGGGCGGCACGCACAGCACGGTGAAGGCCGCGCTGGCAGGGCTCGACATCCAGATGCCCGGCGACAAATACTTCGGCGAGCCGCTGAAAAAGGCCGTCGAGAGCGGCCAGGTCCCCATGTCGCGGATCGACGAAATGGTGCACCGCATCCTGCGCACTGAATTTGCCGTTGGCCTCATCGACAACCCGTCGCAACCGAAAGTGGTGGACCCGATGCACGGCTTCAAAGTGGCGCAGTACGTCGAGGAGCAGGGCGCGGTACTGCTAAAGAACGCCGACAACCAGCTTCCGCTCAATCCCTCGATGAACGGAACCATTGCCGTGATCGGCGGTCACGCGGATGCGGGCGTGCTCTCCGGCGGCGGCTCGGCACAGGTGGATCCCGCGGGCGGCAATCCTGTTCTGCCTCCCGGCGGCCAGCCGCGGACCGTAGCGGCGTACCTGGCCCAATGGATCTATCACCGTTCCGTCCCTCTCGATGCCATCCGAAAGGCTGCGCCCGAGGCGAAGGTTGAATACAATCCCGGAACCGACGTTGACGCCGCCGCAGCACTGGCCAAATCGGCAAGCGTGGCGATTGTCTTCGCCGTCCAGCATGAATCGGAAGGCAGCGACCTGCCCAATCTCTCGCTGCCTGGCAATCAAAATGACCTGATTGCAGCCGTGTCCGCCGCCAATCCCCACACCATCGTGGTGCTGGAATCCGGCGGCGCCGTCACCATGCCCTGGCTTGATCATGTAAGCGGCGTGCTGGAATCCTGGTATCCCGGCATCCGTGGCGCGCAGGCCATCGCGGCGATTCTTTTCGGCAAGGTCAATCCTTCCGGCAAACTGCCCATCACCTTCCCGAAGAGCGAAGCCCAGCTTCCGCACCCTGAGGAAACGAAGCAGCCCAAGGGACCGCTCACGCCTGACCCCAACATGCCCTTTTTCAAAATCAACAGGCGGGTCTTTGACGTTCACTATGACGAAGGGCTGAAGGTCGGCTACAAGTGGTACGATGCGGAAAACAAAACGCCGCTGTTCCCCTTCGGGTTCGGTCTTTCTTACACCACCTTCGCCTATTCCGGCCTGAAGGTAACGCACGGTAACGCCCTCAACGTCAGCTTTACTGTCCGAAATACGGGGCGCCGGGCCGGCCAGGAAATCGCAGAAATCTACGCGACGCTTCCAGCCAGCGCTCAGGAGCCTCCGCGGCGGTTGGTGGGTTGGAAGAAAGTCGGGCTTGCGCCTGGAGAATCGAAAACCGTGTCGGTCAGCGTGCAGCCGCTCTATCTCTCCATCTTTAACGTTGCACGCAACAACTGGCAGATGGTTCCCGGTGAATACAAAATCTGGGCGGGCGGCTCCGAGCGCGACCTGCCGCTCAGCGAAACCATCCCGCTCACCGGGGATTAGGAGGGGAAGGGCGGCAATCGCGGTGATAAACTAGCGGCTATGGCGCTGGCGCAAATCCGCCTTGGGACATCCAGTTGGACCGGCGAGGGATGGGTCGGCAGTTTCTATCCCGCCTCGAGCAAGCCGCAGGATTTCCTTCCGCTTTACGCCGAGCGCTTTGACACGGTGGAAATCGACAGCACCTTCTACCGCATTCCCGCCGCCGCCACCGTCCGCCAGTGGCGCGAACGCACGCCTGAAGGCTTCATCTTCGCTGCAAAGGTCCCGCAAATTATTACGCATGAAAAGATGCTGGTGGACACCGACGAGGACCTTGCGGCTTTCCTGAAGGTGATGGACCTGCTGGGCGACAAGCTCGGGCCGCTGCTGCTGCAGTTTCCGTATTTCAACAAGCAGAAATTCGCCGGCCTGGGCGAGTTCCTTGAGAGGCTTGAGCCCTTTCTGGAACGGCTGCCCAGGGACCGCCGGTGGGTGGTTGAAGTGCGCAACCGCTATTGGCTCTCTGAAAAACTCTATGCGGTGCTTCGGCGGCACGGCGTGGCGCTGGCCCTGGTGGACCACGCCTGGATGCCGCGCCCTGCGGAACTGTTCAAAACCGGCGATCCCGTCACCGCCAGCTTTGCCTTTGTGCGCTGGATCGGGGATCGCAAGGGAATTGAAGAACAGACAAAAGTGTGGGACCGGACGCTCATCGACCGGACGGCGGATTTGCAGGGATGGATCAAGATCCTGCGCGACTTGGGGCGGCGCGTGGACATCATGTTCGCCTACGCCAACAACCACTACGGCGGGTTCGCTCCTGACACCATCGAGATGTTCAGGAGCCTCTGGATGCACGAGCAGGCCGCGCTGCAGGCAACTGCAACTGAACACCCCGGCAGTAGCCCGCCGCAACAACCAACTCTGGATTTCGCCAAAGATAAGTAAACAAAAGGCAAGACGCGCAGACGCACACTTACACCCATGCGCCAAATTCGTATCCGCGGCGGGACTGTCAGGGCAACCGCCGGCAGCGAACCACTCCCTCTGGCGGATTTGGCGTCCGCCCGCTTTTGAACCTCAGCTTCCCTGCAGCAGAACCTGGCTTACCGCGCCGCCGACAAGAAACCATTGAGGGCATGCGAAACCGATGGCCACGCGGCAGCTATGGGTAAAGGGAAAAACATCCCCATCACCAATAGTGCCAGCACCAGCCACAGGCCCATTCCACTGGAATTCTTGCTCGACCACTTCTTCTTTGCTGGGGGATCAGCAGTACCACGAATAAAGTACAATTCACCCGATTTTTCCAGCTGTATCGCCATACTCCCCCTCCCTTGACTCGTACCCGTTAGATTTTTCCCGGGGACCCTGAAACGGGGGAGACGATCTTCAAGTGGGATCGTATCTTCGGGCGTCGGCGACCTGGCGCAGCTCCAAACCCGCAACTCAAATTGCGGATTTGCGCCGCGCAGCCATATGAAAGTGCAGGGCGCTGAATAGTCTCGCACCCACGCACCCGCCAGAACCCGCAGACTGGGCCCCCTGGCAGAAGTCCATCCTCCCGTGATAGCTAAAATGGTATCTTTCTCGACAGGAAACGCAATCCGTCAGACCCACGAAAATTGGCGACCAAACACCTTAAGTCGGGCTAAGGTGATCTCCTGAAGCAGCGTCGCGTCCTTTCCGGTTACTCAGTTAGTTAAATCTTTCATACCTTCCCATTCGTTGTTCTTGTTCTGCATCGTTATGATCCGGGTCTTCTTGGCGCTGGCCCGCTGTCAGAGGAGGTTGCCATTGTGGTCGGAAAGACTCTCCTGCAATTTACGCTTCATAATCACTGCTTTTTGGTGTATATAGTCGTTTCCTTGAATCAGGGCCCCCTGGCAATCGCGCAATGAGCTGCGGTTTCTGCTTGCTCCGGGATCGATGTTTTGAACAACTGAATTAAGAGAGGCGACGAACCGATGAACTGGTTCGACCAGTCAATTATTCATTTCCTCAACTCTTTTGCCCATCGTTCCTGGTTTCTGGACGCCGTCATGGGACGGATATCCAGCAATGACTTCATTGATGGCGGCATATTGATGACCCTGTTCTGGTGGGCCTGGATAAAACACGGTGAAGAACACCGCGAAAAAAGAGAACTCCTCGCAGGCAATATCATGGCAACCGCTTGTGCAGTGGTCGTGGCAAGGCTCCTGGCTTTAAGCCTTCCCTATCGCGAAAGGCCGCTCCGCGAACCATTGCTGCATTTCACACTACCCTATGGATCGAATCTGCAAACGATGATCCACTGGAGTTCATTTCCAAGCGACCATGCGGTCCTTACCTTTTGCGTCGTCACAGGGCTGTGGATGGTTTCAAGGCGGCTTGGCATCGCGGCCGCCGTTTATGGCTTGGCAACCAACATTCCCCGCATCTATGTCGGCATCCATTACCCAACAGACGTAGTGGCAGGCATTGTGCTGGGCGTAGCGATGGGCTGCTTGTTCAAGGTCCCCAGCCTCAGAAATATTGTAGGCGCCGGCTTGAGCTACCTGGAACGGTACCCCGCTTATCTTTATGCTCTCCTGTTTGCCTGCACTTTTGAAATCGCTGAGATGTTCGATTCATTTCGTCAACTGGCGGTGCTGGGAGCAAGGACTGTAATGCTGCTTACTCCCGGCGAGCTGAATGCTATCGGCATTCCACTGCTGGTCGTGCTGCTGTGCGCCCTTGGCTGGCTGAGGTGGCAGAAACATAAAGCGGCCGCTTAGGCGGACCCGCTGCGGCGCTCCGTCGTGCCCTATACCGATCTTTCCAGGCTCGCTTGCAAGGAAACCGCGGTCGGCCCGACAGGACGGACTCCCTGCTCTGCACAAAGGACCGATGGTAAAATACATGCGATTTTAGGCCGTCGCGGCAGAATAATCGGGGACTGGAAAATGGCGGAAATTGTTGCCTTTGGAGAGTCGCTGGTCGAATTTGTCGCCACCCGCATCGGGCAGACTTTCAATTCGCCTGAAGCGTTTGAAGGCCCGTTCCCGAGCGGCGCGCCGGCCATCTTTGCCGACCAGGCCGCGCGACAGGGGGCATCCGTTGCCATCGCGGGCTGCGTGGGCCGGGACGCCTTTGGCGAGGCCATCCTGCGCCGCCTGGCAGATGACGGCGTTTCAATCAGCCATGTCGCGCGGTGCGCGGACCGCCCTACCGGCACGGCCTTTGTCGCCTACCGCGCCGACGGCGAACGACAATTTGTCTTCAACATTGCTCAGAGCGCGGCGGGGTTGCTGGACGCGAGCGGCATCAGCCCTGACCTTTTCGAAGGCTGCCGATGGCTGCACATCATGGGATCGTCGCTTTACAATACCGGCGCCATCCGTGCGGCGCGAGCTGCCTCGGAGGAAGCGCGGCGGCGCGGATGCGGAATCAGTTTTGATCCGAACATCCGGCCGGAATTGACAGGCTCACACGAAGCCCAGCGAGCGCTCTGGGAGACGCTCGAGATTTGCGACCTGTTTCTGCCCAGCGAAGCGGATCTGCGTTTTTTCCACCCCAAACTCGGGAGAGATGAAGTCATCCGCAAGGTTCTCGAACGGCCGTCGCTTGAAGCCGTGGTTCTGAAGCGAGGGGCGGCGGGGAGCCTGTACGTTGACCGCAAACGGCGCATCGAGGCGCAAGGTTTCGAGGTGACGGAGATCGACCCGACGGGCGCTGGAGATTGCTTCTGCGGCACGTTTCTCGCCTGCCTGGTGCGCGACGTGCCCGTTGAGCAGGCACTGGTGCGGGCGAACGCCGCGGGAGCGATGGCCGTGCTCCGGCGCGGGCCGATGGAGGGTAACAGTTCGAAAAGCGAACTCGATGACTTCATCGCAGCGCGTTCCGCAAACCTTCCGTCGGTGCTCACAAGTAAATAAAAGAGTGTACTCGACTTGTCTGGGCAGCCAGCTCTGGTAAAATGCCCCTGACTTGATCAATAAGGAGGGGGCCCATGTGCCAACGTATGTTGCACTTCTGCACTACACGCAGAAAGGGATGGAATCCATCAAAGACAGCGCGGCACGGCGCGAGGCGGCAAAGAAGATGTTTGCCTCCGCAGGGGCGAAGCTGAAGGATGTTTACGTCACCATGGGGCGATATGATGCGGTGGCCATTGTAGAGGCCCCCGATGACGAGACCATGGCCAGCCTGGCCTTGACGGGAGGCTCGCAAGGGTTCCTTCGCACTGAGACTATGCGCACCTTCACCGAAGAGGAGGTCAACAGAATTATTGCTTCCCTTCCCTGAGGCCGCAGGCGGTGTCCACGCCGCGTTTTTTGAACCTCACTCATCTTCGCCAGAATTGACGGAGGACGGCAATGCGCGGACGAGTATGTCCCTGGTGGCTCGGGTATTTGCTGGCAAGCCCGCTGCGGCGGTGGTTCGATGATCCTGTCAGGCTGCTCGCGCCTTACGTCCGGGAAGGCATGACGGTGCTGGAGCCTGGGCCGGGCATGGGATTCTTTACGCTGGAACTCGCGCGGCTGGTTGGGCCGTCGGGACGCGTGGTGGCCCCGGAGATCCAGCCACAAATGATTGCCGGGCTCAAACGCCGCGCGGCGCGGGCAGGGCTTGCGGACCGGGTGGAGGCCCGTAACGCTTCGCCTGACTCGCTTGGCGTGGACGACCTGGCGGGCAAAGTGGACTTCGCGCTGGCCTACGCCGTGGTGCACGAAATCCCGGACACTGCGCGCTTCTTCAAAGAAACGGCTGCGGCGTTAAAACTCGGCGGTAGGTTGTTGCTGGCGGAGCCGTCCGGGCACGTAAAACCAGCAGACTTCGATGCCGAACTGGCCCTCGCGGGGCAGTCTGGTCTAAAAGCGGCGGAGCGCCCCGCCATTCGCCGCTGCCACGGCGCTCTTCTTGTGAAGTCTTGAGCCGCGTCACCGCAGCGGCGCGTTATTGCCATCAACTTTTGTTTCAATAACTTAGCCATTTCCAAGATTCGCAACAATTGACTCTACCAGCCGCGGAGAGCCGGGAGCGGCAGAAAAAACCTGAAAAATTGTCACCGATTGAGTTCGCCTCTGAGACTGGCCGGAGGGGTTGGGAACGATAACCAACGCACTCACGGGAGTGTGAAAGTCAAGGTCCCCTGTCCCCTCCGATATTTGGTTGCCACTTTGTCACACGTGGTTAATGGCTGTCAAATTTATTTGGGACGTCATATCAGCCTATTGGCTACCAGTCTTCTGGGATCGGCTGGTTGCTGTTATAGAGGGCCAGTAACTCGGCAATGTCGCGCTGTTCCTGCTCATCGGACTGGCGGCTGGCCATTTCACGCAGGCGGTCGATCGGGAAATAGCTGACCCGGTCGGTAATTTCCGCCTCGGTCATTTCGGCGAGCGGCTTTGCCTCAAGCGACAGGCTTTTGACATGCGCGATTCGAGAATCGCGGCGGTGCGAAAGCATGTTGAATTCCAGGGTTCCTGCCGACCGCTTGCGCAGCAGCGTACGAAGCAGGCACTCGATCTGCGAATGGAGCTTGAGCGCCTCATCCACCGTGCGGCTCAGGTCAAACAGTGCCACGCCCAGAAACTGCGCGCGTATTTCCGTTTCCTCCACGCCCAGCACATGGCGGGCGCGCGGAACTTTCTCCAGCGCCTGGCGCAGCCCATCCTGTTCCTGGCGGGCACGCGCCCGGAGCAGCCGCAGGCGCCGCCAGCAGGTTTCGCAAAGCCGGCGGACCAGTTCTCTTTCCGGGCGTTCACGCGGCGAGAGCAGCCGGCGGAAAAGCGCTTGCATCTCTCGAAACTCCTTCGGATCTTCACCCAGGCGCCGAAGTGTGGCCGGGCTGAACTCGTGCGTATGGAGACCGTGCTTCACGGCATTCAGCCTTGTGTGTCGGCTGCCACGCCGGGTGCGCAGGGCAGCCTGCGCCGTCCGCAGGTTGCGGCGGCTCGCGGCCCGGCGCTTTTGCGTGGAGCGGTAGATGCGCTCGCGCGGAGCGGAACGGGCTTTCAGAAGGTTGGCGCGGCGTGCTGCAAGCGCCGCCGGGCTGTGATGGCCGCTCGCGGTGGGCGCAGAATCGCCGGGGATCTTTGGTGCGGTCCGACGTGCGGAATCCCGAACTTGAGGCGCAAGACTTTTCTTCAGACGGGGCATCAGGCAACTCCCTCCGCGACCGCGTCCGGAATGGGCCCTTGGGAGGGATGGCGGCGGGCGGCGAGGCCTCAACATAGGCTAGACTAGTATACCTATTCCCTGCCCCTCTGTCAAGCAAATTTGTTCTGGACGCTGCCCGCTCCGCGTGATTGAATGGAACGTCTGGCTGCACTGATCCAACCGGATGAATTCACCGTTCGACAGCAACGGTCTCCTCCACGGCAGTGTAGGAGAAGGATGCAGAGGCTGAACCCGGACGCAGCCATCACAGGAGGGACTCTCTAATATGTCTCGAAGACTGTTTCAAAGCATGATCATCATGCCGCTTGCAGTTGTCGCTTTCCTTTTATCCTGCGGTCACGCGCTCCGCGCGCAAGACAGGCCCGCCGTGGGCTCGCGTAACGTCGCCATTGCTGACCCACCGATGCCGGTCCCGGACACCAAACCGTGCACGGTGCAGTTGTTTCCCAAAGAGGACTTTGGCCCGGCCGGCGAAAACACACGCATGGACGCCGTGCCGCACCCGTTCAGTTACCAACCACCTTCTGCCTGCAAAGGGCCATGGGCCAAGGTAGTGCTGCAGGCGGATTTCTCCGTTGATCCCGGGCACCAGTACGACCGCACCGCGTCGATCTGGCTTAACAGCGTGAACATTTATTTCGGTACCACGGAAGAGCCCTCGCCCAACTTCGGGCCAAGCTGGAAGATCGAGCGCGACCTGACAGACTACTCCAGCCTGCTGCGTTCGCCCGGCAAAGGCGCCGCGCTCATCAACAACTGGACTGACCCCTTGCGCGCCAGCGTCATCCACGCCAGCGCACGCATTCTTTTCTACCCTGCTGACGCCGCGTATCCCGCGCCCCGCACTCCCGACGAGATCTATGCGTTGAACCCTGCGAACGAGGCGGTCAATCTGCAAACCGGCAACGACGAACTGGCACGCAAGATTACCTTCCCGCGAAACACCGAGCGGATTTATTTGGATGAGTTCTCGCAGAGCCAGTTCCATGACGAGTTCTGGTACACCTGCCTGCCGGATAAATACATCAAGGAAACCATGGCTTTCGCCATGCGGCGCGGTTACAAGGGAGCGCCCAGGCGCCCGCGCGCCTGCAGCGGCGGCAGCTATCGCGAAACGGAAGTGCTGGTTGACGGCCAGCCGGCGGGACTTGCCCCCATCTTCCCGTGGGTTTTCACGGGAGGTATCGATCCCTTCCTGTGGCGGCCCACACCCGGCGTCCAGACGCTGGACTTCGTTCCCTACCGGATTGACCTTACCCCTTTCGCCGGTCTGTTGAGCGACGGCGCGGAGCATACCGTCGCGGTGCGCGTGCGGGGAGCAAACCACTACTTCTCCGTGGGCGCGGCACTGCTGGTTTACCGCAACGCGAAGGCAGAACACACAGGCGGAGCCGTCACACGCAACACGCTGAAGGGAGCATCCCTCGAACCCACCGTCAGCAGCACGATGGGCCCGGACCCCAGCAAGGTGAATGGCAATGTGGTGACCAAGGCAAAGCAGGCTTATGTGATTGAAGGCTACGTTGATACGCCGGCGGGCCGCGTGCACACGCGCGTCGAACAGAACCTCACTTTCAACAACACGCAGACGTTTTCAACCGTCGAAGCCGGAGCCATACGCCACGACACTGAACAGTCAGGCCAGGTGACCAGCAGCAGCAAGAGCACCGGTGGAGACTCTGGCGGGCGCTCGTTCGAACGCTGGTTTGATTACTCGCTCACCGCCAACGTGATGAACCGCTCTAATTCCGACCACCGCCGTACCCACACCGTCGAGCTGCACCAGGTCTATGACAAGCGCATCGAGCAGAGCGAGGGGGGGATGGCACCCTACACGGCCAGTGTCCGGAATGTGCGCACAGCGGCCGACACGGTGAACTTCAACTTCAACGGAGGGCATGTGAGCCTTTCCGGCAACCGCAACCAGACCAGCACGCAGACCTTCGACTTCACCGATTCGCTGGGCGACTGCTACAAAGCAGATCTGAAAGCGGAGGGCGGCAAAGTCACAAGCTTTACCGGAGGCAATGGCTGCAGCGGGAAGCCGATGCACTGGTTCGTGCAACCTACCGGAGCGCCGGACAGCTTCGGCTGGCGCGGAAAGGTGAAACCTTAGGCGAAACCTGGCCGGATGGAATCATGGGCTGAAGGCGCTCGTTAAAGGGCGCCTTCCAGTCTGCGCAAAGGATGAGGTAGACCGGCAAGCCAGGTCAGCGCACCCGGGAGTCCGGTGACAAGATATTTCTCAGCCAGGCGCATCGTTTCCCGGTCGGCTGCTTCGGCGGTGATCGTCAGCATCCTTCCCATCATCGTTACATGGACACTGCCGATCCCGTGGGCATCATCAGCGGCCTGCCGGCTAGAACACTTCAAGTCAAGGACCGCGGCGTCATAATAGTCACGCGCAGCAATGGCGGTCATGGCCCGTGCGCATCCGTCCCCCTCATCGCTGCCGGCCAGCCCTCTCATCAGATAGTAAAGGTTACGGAGCGAAACGTCATCCGTCAGAACCTGCACGTGCCGGCATGACGACGAAGCCACGGTAGTTTCGTTGTGCATTGCGGTCGTGTTCATGCGTCAGGATTGGCCTGCGCCCCTGCAACCAGGTCGGTGGCCAACTTCTCCCCTACTGAATTGGCAAAAAACTGAAGCGCGGTGGTCAGCCTCTGCACCGCCTGGTTCTCCTGTAGATTCAAAGCGTGCCGGACGGCCAGGCTGAAGAGCTGAAAGCGGAAATAAAGAACCACCAGCCTTTCGCCGCGCGAAAGACGCCGGTGAGAGGGATCGGCATTTTTCAGCAGGTAACGCAGGGTGAAGAAATCGCTCTGCAGAGCAAGCTGCATCTGGGCGTACTCGGGCGAAGCGCCTTCAGCCAGCGCTTCCTGAAGCTGCGGAAACTCCAGTTGGATCGCGTGGCTGACCTCCAGGAAATAGGGCCGGCTGAACTCCCGCTTCAGGGCCTTTTCGCAGATGGTCTGGAGGTAGAACAGGAACAAAGCGCCAGACATCATCAGTACCACAGTCGACGTTACCAAGCCTCACCTCCCCTTGTAATAAACAAGCGCGGGCCTCTCTGCACCCACTATTGTCGGCAGAACGCAGCAATCTGACAATCTTACTTTGGTACCACATGCCGTTACCATGAAGTTCCAGGACATGAGGACAGTATCCGGCCAGACAGGCAGCAGGATTTCATCGAAGCGCCCGCGGGGTGTATGATTTGGTTAGCAGGTTCCTGCCGCCCATTTCTGCCCTGCGGGGTCCGCCCACCAGCGGGGGACCAGACGCGGCACACATAATAAGAGGAGCTCACCATGAAAGGAAAACCTGAGGTACTGAAAGTTCTGCAGGAGGCCCTGACCGACGAGTTGGGAGCGGTGCATGGGTATATTCTTCACGCCGAAATGTGCGACAACTGGGGTTACAAAAAGCTGGCGGCGATGACCACCCGCCGGGCTATTGAAGAGATGAAGCATGCCGAGCATTTGATGGAACGGATCCTCTTCCTGGATGGCATGCCCGACGTTGAGACCATGCCGAAAATCGTGGCGGGCGCGAACGTCGAGGAACAATTTCACGCTGATCTGGAAAGCGAAAAATCGGCCATTGTGAGCTATAACGAAGGAATCGCCACCTGCAGGAAAGCCGGCGACGACGGATCAGCGGACCTGCTGAAAGACAACCTCCATGACGAGGAACGGCACGCCGACTACCTTGAAACCCAGTTGAGCCTGATCCAGCAGATCGGCCTGGCGAATTATCTCTCCCAAACCATGGGTGAATAACTTTCAATACAAGCTGAGCGAACTGTGGCGCGGCAACCGAAGTGACGCCCCTTGTGAAAAACGCTTGACGAGTAATTCATACGTTTGTATCATACGAACGTATGAATGACAAAAGCCCCCATCTCCATTCAAGCCCAGCATCCCTAGGCCCGGAAGGTCCCCCTTCAGCATCCGGCTCTTCAAGCACCCGTGAAACTATTCTCGACACGGCAGAGCGGCTCTTCGCCGAAAAAGGCATCGATGGCACTTCCATCCGGGACATCACCGGCACTGCGGGTGTTAATCTCGGATCCATCAATTACCACTTCGGAAGCAAACAGGACCTGGTGGCTGCGGTCTTCATGCGGCGGCTGGAACCGATCACGCAGCGGCAGATGGCGTTCCTTGATGAGGTAGAGCGCGAGGCGGGCGACAAACCGCCCCGGCTTGAAGCCCTGATCGAGGCGATGGTCCGACCCTCCGTCGAAAAAAGTTTTGCATCGGGGAAAAGAAACACCGCGTTCATGCGTCTGGTTGGGCGCTTCTATGGCGATCCGGATCCTGAGGTCGAGCGGCAAATCCGCGCCCAACTTGAAAAGGTCTGGAAACGCTTTGCAGGCTTGCTTTCACGCGCCGTGCCCGACCAAACAGGAGAGGGGATATTCTGGCGAATCATGTTCATGGCTGGGACGTTCCACCACACGATGCTGACCATGGGGCGAGAGGGGACCATCCCTCCAGAGGTGCGTAAAGGCCTGGACGCAGAGTCA
>JAJYLL010000062.1 GCA_021787735.1 Acidobacteriota bacterium
CCTCAACGTCCATTCCCCGGTCGGCCACCATGTCCCGGTGATAATCCCGCGCCACCTGGCGGAGGGCGTCTCGCGCTTCTGAATCTTCAATTACACTCAAGAGCGGTACGAAGATCTGGGCCAGGCGGGGCTCAATCGAGCGGTCGACCAAGGCGGGGTCGATTTGCCGCTTACCGAAATTACGCAGCCGAAAAAGCAGCAGCATGTTGCGAAGCTCCAGAGCTTCCTGCTTGTAGGCTGCCGCCAGGTTGATCGGAATATCTTCGCGCAGCTTGCGGCCTCCGGTCTCTTCCGTCAGACAGCGGCTTTCCAGCGCCCGGTCCTGGAAAAAGCCGCGCGTAGAGACCAGTTTCGGCCCGAAGACCGTGTAGGCCCTGGGGCTGAATTCCCGGCCATTGATAGATTCGCTGCGCAGGACCGGAAACCCCCGCGCATTGCCGTTATTCAGGATTTTCACGATCTCCGCCTTCTCGTCCGAAAACCGGAAATCACCCTCGTCGATGATTAGCGTGCCGTGAATTTCATCGAGGATACGGAAGAGAGGCGAAACCGTCGATGCCCCGCTGGCAAAGATGGGCTTATAACAGAGGGAGCCCCCAGTGAGCAGGAAACGGGTCTTCCCGGAGCCGGTGCCGCCCCGCAGTCTCAAATACGGCAGTTCGTTGAAGCAGTCATAAACCCAGGTGAACAACACGTAGTAGCTCGAGATCTGCTCGAAAAGGGGAGAGATGTCTACGTAACGGTGGATGAAGGTACGGATATTCTCGACAAGCTCCTGTTCCGTTCCATATTCAGCGGGTTCGGAAGGAAAGAGCACTACTTCGTTGGTCAGCAGATTGTTCCGGGGCGAGTACGGCACGAGGAGCTGGCCATTCAACAGCAAATCCTTTTCGTATCGCATCTCGCCGTCTTTGGAAACGCAAAAGAGCGTCCGGTTTTCTTCCGGGCGGTAGAGCATTTCAACCAGCGAGCCATCCGGCAAGACCGCCGAGACCGCGGGCCGGACGTTCTTTTTCTTGGCTTTTTCGACTGCCGCTTTGAGTTCATTGTCCATGTCAGCGAGCGAATTCCCGGAGGACTTTCAGGACTTCCGGAAAAGATAGATGTTCAGCCTTCATCAGGAAACTGATCGCGTCGCCCGAAGCACGGCAGGCGAAGCAATAAAAGCTGCGCGTCTCGGGATAAACCACAAAGGACGGATGTTGATCATCGTGAAACGGGCAGTGGCCGACAAAATTCTTGCCGCTCCGCCGCAAGGTCACCGACTGGCCGATCAGGTCTTCGATGGCGACCAGGGACTTGAGCAAGGCAACTTCTTCACCGGGCGTGGTCGGTATCAGGTTACCGTTTAGATTCGGCGGCGTAACGGCTTCTTTCTGCGGAATTGGTTCCGCCGCTTCCAACACCTTCAGAAACTCTTCGCGTGTTTTGCCGAGGCGCACAAAGAAATCCGTCACGTCCCCGCCCTCGCCCACTTCGTCGGGCAGTCGGACGACGCGAGCCTGCGGGATCATGCGGGCCACGCGTTCGACTCCGAGCCTCCCCGCCGCGTCGTTGTCAAAACAAATGAAGACATTCGGCATCCCCCGGAAGGCCTCAGCCCATTCCGGCCGGAAGGTTGCTGCGCCTGCCGTTGAGGTCACCGCAGCAAAGCCCTGGCCTTCCAAGACCAGCCGGTCAAATTCGCCTTCGCAGATGATGATCTGGTCAGGCTTCGCGAGCATACGTTCCCAACCGTAGAGTTCGACATGGGCGCCGCGAGTGGAGAGCATTTTCGGATTGTCTGAATGATCCTCGGGGTCTTTGGCCAGCTTGAAGAATGTAAAGATGCCGCCACGATTCGGGATCGGAATCGTAATTCGCTGGCCATTCCAGCCGATGCAGTGTCGATGAATCATTGCCGCAGAAATGCCGCGACCTTTGAGGTATTTCCAAAGACGTTTCGGCAGGCGCTGATGGCAGGCGAGGGCTTCGTCGTGGAGATTGACTTCATGGGTCATTCTTTCAGCGTAAGACTCACGCGCCGGCAGCCAAGGGGAACAAAGTTAACGGAACGGTAAGATCACCCGCCTTGGAAGGGGCTGTTCGGCCTGCCAAAGTGGTAAGAATGGATAAGCAGAACAGCGGCCCAAAGCGAAAACTTGAGATTATCTGGGAACCGACCCCAAAGAAAGAGAGTGAAGACGCGCTCCTTCGCGCATTCCTGATTTTGTTTCCAGAAGCATGCCCAGGCTTTTATGGCCGAGAGTTGACAAAAGACATCGGGGAGACAATAAATGAGTAAACAAGCCCACCTTCTTCATGGAAGTAAATCCTACCAACAATTTAAGGGTTGCCATCTACGCTCGCGTTTCAACGGAAGAACAGAAGGAAGGTCAGACAATCGATTCGCAGATAGCGGAGCTTGAGCGGTTCGTGGGAGAAAAAGGGTGGCAAATCGTCGAAGTGTATAAGGATGAGGGATGGAGCGGAAGCCTACTCGCCCGGCCCAGCCTGGACCGGCTTCGCGATGACGCAAGAAAAGGGCTCTTTAACGCCGTTCTGATTAACGACGTTGACCGACTGGCGCGAGATGTGACACACCTCGGTGTCATCAAGCGTGACTTGGAGCGCCAGGGGCTGCAAGTGATCTTCAGGAAGCTTCCTGCCGAAAGCAGCCCGACGCATAACCTGATGGTAAACATCCTAGGCAGCTTTGCAGAATTCGAACGGGAAATGATCGCGGACAGGACGAGAAGGGGACGGCGTCACAAGGTAGAAGTGCGGAAGGAATTCCTAGGATCCATTCCTCCCTATGGCTTCCGTTATCTTAGGAAGGACCCCGCCTCAGGCAGTGGGGGAGTTCTTGAAATCGATCCTGGAGAAGCTGCCGTGGTCCGTCAGGTGTATCGCTGGGTAGACGAAGAAGGTTTCTCAGCACGACGCGTGGTAGAGCGCCTTGACCAAATGCATGCCCAACCAAGGAAAGGTAAGATCGCATGGGCGAAGTCGAGCGTACTGCGGATTCTCCGGAGCGAGGTCTATGCAGGCACCTGGCACTACTTGAAACATAAAGCTTGCGTGCCCAAGACTCGGGGGAATTCTTCAAAGTATACAAGGACTCCTAAGAGCAGTCGGCGCTTGAGGGCCAGAACCGAGTGGTTGCCGGTCGAGCTTCCCAAGGGATTGCAGATCGTAAACCGAGATCAATGGGTTCGGGTTCAACGGCAGCTTGACCGAAACCTTGCCTTTTCTCCGCGTAACGAAAGGCATCAATACCTTCTCAAGGGGCTTGTGCGCTGCGCAGATTGCGGAGCCCGAATGGTCGGACAGCCGTCCCACGGCAAGTTTTATTACCGCTGCATGGCTCGTTGTAAGCAAGTCCCGTCGATTCAGGAAGGGCATTTGAACCACGCAGTATGGCGAGCGATCAAAGACGCAATGCAAAACCCGAGCTTTGTTTCCAACCAACTGGCTAAGCTGAAGGACATTAAACTATCCAAGTCCGGCAGCGCACACGGCGCGTCACCAGAGTTCGGAGAGGCGATGAAAAAGATACAAAAAGAAGAGAGTCGGATAATCGATGCGTACCGCGGGGGCATTCTTTCAATCGCACAACTGGCGCAGGAACTTGAAAAGCTGGGGGTGCAAAAGAAACAAGTCAATTCAGAAAAGGCCCGCCTTATTGAAAACAGGAGCAGATTATCCATGCAGGCGATGCGACGATCGGCTGAAGATTACCGCAGAATGGTAGCACCGCGCCTTGAAGCTTTAACCTTGGAGGGTCGTCAGCAGTTCTTGCGCGTAATCATTCGGGGAATCGTATACGGCGGCAGATCCGTCCGGATCAGTGGAGCACTGCCGGTTTCCACTGAGGCGAGAAAAGCGGCCTGCACAACCGCACCTAAGGATTATAAGCAAGGTGTGCCAAGCGGCATTACGACCACAACGTCCTATCCCTATGAATCCAATGATCCCTTATATTCCGGGCATTTCGGGGCATCGTCCGATGATCGTGATCGCAATATGCCGGGAGATAATCTTGCCGGGTTCGGCAGGTTTGATCCAGAAGCCCGCATCGAATTGCCCTTTGAGCTGGTCTGTTCTATCCCGCGATTGCCCCGTTCAAGGCCGTTTGTTCCAAGTGTCTCGAAGGATCCTGGCGGAGGGCCTATTATAGAGGCCCTTTAGGAAGATTTTATCTCTGGCGTGCTAGCGTTTGGAGGCGAGGAAAGGTCGGATGGAAATTGGCCACTATGAGCAAATCACGGCAGTCCAAAATAAGACAGTTCATCAAGGACGGGCGGTATTTTGAGGCCCTGGGCAGAGCCTTGGAAATGATCCAGCAAGCAGCAGAAACTTCCTCACGGAAGGGGAGTGCGGAAAAACTACTCTCAAGCCTGAGGGACGATACGCGCTACCTTCAGGAAAATTATTCTGTCGTCCGACGAAAACACCCTCGCCGATAGAACAACTGTCACTAATCCCTCAGGAGCTCGTCAAACACATCCGGGTAGCCATAATTCGCCGTCCCCCGATTTCCAGGATTGCCAGGGCTGCCAGGATTACCTGGGTTACCAGGATTTCCTATGTTCCCCAGGTTACCCAAATGAGGGAGTATGTCCCGGGGCCGGAAAGCGAGGAGCGATTGGCAGAGGCGCTCAGGATGCTTTTCGATGAGAAACCAGAACCGCCAGCCCCGCGATCCCGCCAGCCGAGTCTCTGGGATTAATCAGTGCTGGTTGTGACCGGAAGATATCCGTGCGTACGCACTGACCTCGATGGCATTGCGATCGGGGCGCGCACCTCTGCCTCTGAGTGTTAGTAGAGGTGCAGCACGTGGATTTTTAGAGCCGGACACCAGCCATTGACTTCTCATCAGTCCTTTCAGAGAGGACTTTCACGGCATGTTCCATCAACAGGCCAAGCTCAGAAAGCCCAAGAGTACAGTCGCAAATTTCTTGGTCGAAATCAACCGAGAGGGACTCAATTTGAGCCGTAACTTTTCTATTCCCTTCAGCGTAGCTTAGCTCAATTGTCAAACGGCCCCAGGCGTGGTCAACCATGAACTTAGCCTGTGCAGAGTAAATCTTTCCTATCATAGTGGCGTGGTCCGGTGACGCAATCAACATTTGGCCCTCCACTCTAGATAAAAGTGAAACCCCATAGCCCTGTTTCGTGCACTGAAGGATAAGGTGGCAGTCTCATCGGCGAGACCTCAGGTCGCTCGGCGGTATTTCGCGAAAGCACCGTTTACAATATGGACAGCAGACAGGAACACTTACAGTGGACGAACTGGAAAGCGAAAGAAAGGTTTGTTGCTGAAATGTTCTGGCTTCTTTTCGGGCATGCTCAAGGCTTTCGAGCAGACGAAGCATCATTCGTGCGAACCTCTCTCGCGAATCCTGATCCGGGAAAGCCGACCGGGGTAAGCACATGGACTGGACCCTCCTAGCCCGACTTCACTTTACGCCGACCCTTACAGACTTTACGCCAGTTGTAGTTCCTCCAACTTTGAGTAGTGTATGACTGCATTAGCACTAATAGATTACGAGCATCGACCATCGTGTGTACAATGAAAACTTTTTATGCTGAAGATAAAAAAGCCTCGGCATGCGGGACACCGAGGCAGAGTAGCTAGTGGCGCTAGAGTTCAGCGTCCAACGGATGATGGCACTTGTTGGGAACGCGTTAGGCCGGGTTGGCAGTGGTGAAACCTATCGGTTTCCCGACATGCGGCGGTGGCTTCGTTGGGACGGGGTTTGTGGCAGGGTCCGGTTCTGTTGATTAATGAAGCTGCGAATGGCATCGATCACGACTTCGCTCTTGAGTCGCTGTTCAGTTGCGGCATAGATCTCAAGCGCATGATCCAAAGGTTGTGGAAGGACGAAAGTGCTCCGAATCTTGGGCGCATTGTCATCAAATTCAATTTTCTTCATGACTATCGACTCCTTCTAGCAGGGCAGGATAAGTCTACGCGTCGAGGCAGATTTTTCACGGATTTTCAATCCTATCACAAGCACATTCGTGCATGAAAGGCCTTCTGCTAATTAAATTATCCACGATAAACGCTAACGCGTAAAGTCCTGCTCCAAATCATCCGAGATTCTCTGGAAGTTTATACCCTATATCTTGGGTCTATTCAAGCGCAAAATACCGCCCGTTGTGGTTACAGCCTGAAATTCACCTGGACGGAGGCTGCACTAGGAGGCGCCTTTCCAGCCCCCGTGCTGCGCTCCACTTTGAAAAACGGATGCCCTTCTCCGAAAAGACGAGGTCGCCGGGCTTCTCGACCGCATAATCTCTGGGCGTGTGCAGAGCCCAAGGACGATGCCCGGTGGCGCGCCGCCGCTTCACACGAAGCACCCTGGGCGCGGTCAAGCCGCGCCGCCGCCCCAACAGCACGGCCAATTTGTCCTTACCCCAGTGCGGGTATCGCTCCCGCAGACAGCGCACTCCTTCGGCTTGGTCCCGGATCCAGGTCGGTTGCCGCCGATGCCGGGGCCGGTGCGAACGGTCTTCCAGCGTGCTCAGGTCCCGGGGATCGTAGCGTGGCTTCCAGCGATAAAATGTCTGCCGTCTGATCCCGAAATGGCGACAAGTCAAGGGCACCTTCCGTCCGTGGGAATAATAGTAGTCGAACCAGACCAGCCGTTTGCGAGCCTCCCGGCTCAACTCGGCCGCCCCCGCTCCAGGAACCTGGAGCGGGGTATTCCTATCCCTTTAATCTGCATCGTGACACTCTACACCGAGTGTCAACCATCTTTCTGAACGAACACATGGAACAGAACGACCAAAGTTATCATATATTCGGGTGTTCATGCCTTCGACAACAAGCCACCAGTGACCTGCCCTCGTTCTTTGGTCCAATCATGGCTTCGCAAGTGCCAACCGGTGTCGTGGGTGCGGTCGTCACTTGCCAGCGCGTATATCTCTAGCGTACGGACCAGAGACACCGAGAACCGATGATATGGCCGAAAGGGAGGTTGGAAGAAGGGTTCCCTGCCCCCTCTCCACGGCGCCAAACATGTCACAAATAGTTAACAATAGCAGTCGAATAACTATAGTATCGAGATGCTGGTTTTCCACAGGCAGGTTTGAGAGCGGTCACCTGCCGCCTGCACACTCAAAAAAAAGCGCATGCAGGAACGCACGCAGGCCGCACATCAGGTGTCCCGGAAAGGTGTGAGGGCTGCAGAGCTCTTCGATCTGGTGACACGTCCAGGCAGGGATGGCGTCGCAGGTTACGACTAAGACCTGTCCAAGATGATTGACCCGGAGGCTTCTGCCCCCCGGCGAGATCCCACCAGACACTTCATTTACCGATCGCAGGTCAAAAATCAGCCGATTGCAGCCCTCCTTCAGGGATAACTCTAGGTTTTCGCGGGCGCCAGGAGAAATGTTACCCTCCGATTCGATGCCTGCCAAGAGTACGTGCAGTGCGTTCCGAATAATGAACGGCTCTTCGGCAATAACGACGTGCCTCTCGCCTTCTTTCATCATAAGCCCTCCGCCCTTGCCGCCCCTGGCGAGGATGATGAACAGCGCCAATAATAACTCTGCGATAGCGGGGCGACAATAGTACCAAGGTACGGGCAATCCTGTTGTGGATGTACGGTACCGTCACCGAACATGAAATTGCATCATAGGATGTGGCGGCCGGGAATGGTTGTTGTCAGCGCAGTGAGAAATCTCGAACAGCAGGGCCCTGCAAAGATTCGGCTTGACCCCCATCCGCCCGGCCCTCCGTCCATGCCCAACGAGGATGATGGCGGTTCAAACAATATCAAGCGCGCCGTCGCGGAACGGAGTGAAATGCGCTCCGTAGTGTAGGCCACCTGCCTGGCAGTCCGGTACAGGTCAGGATTAGAAACGCACTCCGGCAGTCGATAGACTCCACGGCCAGCCGGGTCGTGACTTTTCCTCATAGACAGATTGGACTCAGGTGGTATGCTGAAAGGACACTCCAGTACTTCCTAGCCCTGTTTTCTATCTTGCCTTTTTCGTCCTTGCGAGCGGTCCCGTCGCCGGCTTGTTCCTGCTTTTTGAGTGGTTCCGCCACCAGAGAAAGTATGCCTTTATGCTCGCTTGGGCATTGGGGCTTTTTCTCCTTGATTGGTTCCAGATCCCGACCGCCCTTTTCGGGGCACGCAAGCAGATTGTCTATAGCCAGTTCAATGTCTTGTTTTCGGTCAGCATCCCGCTGAGCTTCCTTGGCTTCCTCTTGATCTATCTGGGCATTCGGGCCGTCACCCACGCCCCGCTCAAAAAGATCGTCTATGCCTGGTTCTTCCTCTGGTTTCTCGCCGCGCTCCTCTTTTATGGCCTTCAATACCAGGACGCGCATCCCATCGAGAGCCAGCTCGGCCTGCTCGCCTCCATGGCCTTCTTCCTGGTGCCCGTGCAAGTCTTGAACTTCTCGGCTCTCCGGGCTGGCTACAAGAAGAAAGATTGGCTTGCTTCCAAGCCTGCCCGCTGGGGCCTGGTCCTGCTCATGGGGTCGGTCGTCGTATCCCTTGCACGGTACACCTTCTATATCGTGAAGGTCATCCTGTACCCGCCGGAGTTTGCGCTACTTCTTATCCGCTCATCGCGATTCTATCTCGCGACGCAGATGCTGGGCATTGTCCTTCTGGTCGTGGGGTTCCTCCTAATCCACGGGGAGGCGGTTAGGAGCAAAACGCAGGCTGTTGAAATGTCAAGCGGACACAGTGAAGAGTTTAACGGGCTAAAATAGGTGCGGCTCTTTGACGCGCCATATACTAATTCGACTAAGACGAACGGATATCGAGATCGTGCACTGAGAGTGTATGTGCTCATTCGCAAGAATTGGCGCAAGGCAACACTTCACAGGTAGCTATTGTCGCGACGTCGCGTGCGATCATCCAAGAGCCAGCCTGTTCTCGCCTCCATACAACCAAGTGGTACCCTTGTTCAATCGTTCGGGTACCATGAGCCGCGTCATAATCGATTTGATACCGAGCAATATCAAATGCCCATTCTCCACTGGCTGCCGTCGTTATTTCCTTCACGTCGAAGGAAACTGCTCTAATCTTGGCATTTCGGTACCACTCTTCTAATGCTTCTCGCGCAGCAGATTTTCCCACTACTGGCTCAGCGTTAGGCATTAGAAGGACCACATCATTGCTGAAGAATTGCGAGGCCGCCTCTGCATCTCCCGCAACATGGGCATGCCCCATGGCTTCATAGACCAATGCGCACGGAGGTACCTCCATAGTGATCCTTCTCGGTTGGCTATCAGATCTTCACTCTAAGACGATTGCGCCGCACAAGGCCATCGCCTTCTGGAAATCTTGCCCCGACACTTTTATCGTAACGTCGTTCCTTCCAGCGTTGAAGTAAACATTCTTCTGCCGAAACAGTTTAGGTGATACCACGAGTTTGACGTTCGCCCCATAACCGAACGGTGCAACGCCTCCTATTTCGGTCCCGAGTTGTCCTGAAAGTACGCCGCTTTGGCACATCGTAATCTTTTTTTCTCTCAACGCTTTCTTAATTAATTTAAAGTCAACTCTATCGGCCCCGGTGACCGTGACCACTGCCAACCCACCAGTGCCAAGTTCAAGTACGAGAGATTTGGTGCCCTCTTCATTTGCATGGCCACTGACATCCCCCGCCATGTCAGACGTATACACAGGCTCATGTTGAGCCTCCTCATACTCGATACTTTCCTTGTCGAGAATACGCTTGATGCTTGTGTATAGTGGGGTGTTCATATTGGTTTTTGTCCGCGTATGACGAGGCTGTGACAGCAGTTGGGGAGGCCTTTGAGCAGCTTCATTTCCCGCCGCAGGTATTCCTCGGCCTCCCTAACCATATCAGACCGACGAAGTCGGCGTCCAATAAACGGCAGTTCTAGGGTGCAGTTCAGGCCGAGGACCTCAAGATTCGTGAAATCGTTGAAGCGTCGCAGGATGTTTCCCTTAGTGTAGAAGCGAGCATCCGCATAAATTGATCCGCTTGTTTTGCGTATCTCGTATGGGCGTACTTCAGCCAGCCGCTGCGCCGATAGGCGCGTGACAAGCTGAAAGAGATTTCGGAGCGAAAATCGGGAGTACACCATTAGCATAATTTCGCCCCCTGGCTTTAATACTCGCCGTATCTCAGCTACAGCTGGGGACCAGTTCAACACGTGCGAGAACGATCCAAATAATGATGCACACACGTCAAAGGTTGCAGTTCTAAAGTAGGAAAGGTCCTCCATGTTCATGGTAATGAACTGTGCGTTTCGCGCTCCAAGAAACTTTCGCCGGGCGGCGCGTACCATTCCCACAGATATATCAACGCCAACGTACTCGAATGGCGTTGCAAGTCGTCGTGTGAGTAACTCGTACCCTAAACCTGAGCCGCATCCAAGGTCGAGAACTTTCCCGCCAGGGGGGATTATATCCGCGAGGAGATTTCCCACGATGTTATTCTCGGCAACACTTACGCCATCCATGTAGAGGATGTCGTACTGGTCGGCGACCTTGTCGTAGTATTGCCTACTCTGTTCTGCCGATGGAACGAAAATCGCCGATACTAGCATCCGTGCAATTGAGTCAAAATCGTCCTGCGAAAAATCCGCCGGATAGCCAAAGTCATCCTTCATTATCCAGGCAAACATCATTCCATCTTGCATGCTCAAAAACAGTTCGACCAAGGCACTCGGATTCACGGTGGAGAAATCCCCCGCTTCAACGTGGTCCTTAACGTATTTCTGGATATGCTGCAGAAACGATCTGTATTCTGGAATGGCAAAGCATTCGCGGATTTTTTCCCGATTGTAACGGTGGCACTCAAGAACGATGCACTTGCCCAGCACGGGCTCATCGACTAAAAATGCCTTGAAAATTCTAGAGAATACCTCCTCCAGAATGTCCCGCGGGTCTCCTGGCTGCTGCAAAAGGATTACAGCCTGATTCGCAATCTGCTTCCATACCGTCCGAAAAATACCCACTAAGGCAGCTCGGATGTGACCAGCGTTGTGGAATTCAGCGGTGGGCAAGTCATCAAGTCGCGCTCGAAGAGTTTCAGGTGATGCCGCTTCGCTTGGCACTTCAATGAGATACTCGGCGACTCGTCGCAGGACATCGTAAGAAAAGTCTGGCGCGTTGTCTGAAGACATTGGGACCCCTGGGCTGGATAATCGTCGAGATTGTATCACAAAGATGTTCTGGAGTCGTCATATCAATTCTGTGGAATGTTGTGTAAGTCGCCGTCTTCGATATGCTCAATGATATTAATGTGAGTTCTCAATTCCGAAACAGCATTTAAGCACTTCTTTACCTGCCATTGTGCCGAAATTACGGCACTCAAAGTTCTGCGAGAGCCAGGAGGTACCTCTGGACTTCCTACAAAGAAAAGAGCGAAGCACGTTGCTTCGCTCTGTGAATAACAAGCACTAAGTAATCCTCACGAGCGTTTCCTGGACCTTCTCCTTGTCTCCCAGGCACACCGGCAGGAAATCACAGTAGGAACAGTGTTTGCCGGGGCGTTTGTAGTACTTTCCAGTGTGGATGTCCTCGGAGATGATTTGAACTTTGGCCAGGTACTCCGCAAGTCGCTCCGCGTCCCTTTCGGCAAAGTGCCACTCGATCTTCGGCTCCTTGGTCTTGACGAGCACGCAAAGCGCCACTTTTTGAGCTTCCGGGTCGGCCAGCCAGTAGGCGGTCAGCTGGTCCGAGAGAATGACCTCGTGGTCTTCGTAGTCTGAGCCGGAAGTTTTGAAGTCTACCACCGTCTTCAGACCATTGACCTGGGCCACCAGGTCGGCGATGCCCACAAAAGGAAGCTCCAGCAAGGTGATCCTGAGTTCGAACTTCTTCTCGACACTTTCGATCTGCCGGATCTTCGGCGCTTCTGCTTTGAGGAATTGTTCGAGCAGCCTTACACCCGTTTCTTTGAGCTTCTCCCAAGATTCCCGCTTGTTGTAATGGAGTTCCACTTCCTTAAGGCTTTCCCAGTCCTTCTGAAAAGTCTCCACCGGATCAACCCCGGAACGGAAGAGGTCGGCGAGGGCAAGATGAATCCTGGCCCCGAAGACGAGACCCGCGCTTTCCACCTTGGGCCTCAGCTTTTCGAGGTAGTACAGGCGGTATTGTTCCGGGCAGGTGAGGTAGCGGTTGATGCGGGAATAGGAGAGGTTGGGGGCGTGGTTTTGATCGAGCGCTTCTTCGGGATCGTTAGTACGGGATGGGGCTGTCATCGTTCCCTCCCGTGTTGGCGTTTTTGCCCAATGGCAGGACTTTTTCCACGTTCAGGTATTTGCCGTCGTCACTGGGCTTCGTGACCACGCGGCAGGCGAGGTTCAAACGCAGGCCGGGTTCGAGGTTTGCCGGATCGATCTCGTAGCCTGCCGCCTGGATATGTTCGGCAAGCTGCTTCGGTGATCCGAAAAGGCGCGAGGTGCGGCCATTGATCTGGACATTGAGCGAGAGCCGCTCGCCATACTTGCCGTTCACCTTCCCGATGTCGATCAGCCGGGCGAAGACGGGTTTGCCGTCGCTCGTTGCGGGCTTCTGGGGAGCTTGGGTAAGGGCCGGCGACGCCTTTGATCCGTTGAGCTTGAGAAAAGCGCCGACGATCTCTTTCTGGAGTTCGAGCGTCGAGAGCGCCCGCTGTTTGATCTCGTCATTGGAATAACCGGAAACCGGCAGCGAGAACTCGACGGAAACCGAGTCAATCCGGCCGTCGGGGCTCACGCTGCGCTTCATCATCATCTGGACGGGAACGGGCGGAATAGGGGAGGTCGATTTCACCTTCGGCGGGCGCGGCGGTTTGTTTCCGTTTGCCGGGGCCGCAGAGGCCTCGATGACAACTTCATTCGCCGGACCAAGGTTGTCATCACTGCCTTGGCTCGACTTGTAGGGCGCGACCGCCAGGATGTGTTTGCAGCGCCAGGTGGTGTCGGCCTGGTGATACTCAAAGTCCGGGCAGGTGCAGGTCCAGCGTTCGCCTTCCTGCCGGACGAGGTAGAGGTGGGAAGGATGGTTCACGGAATATACCCGGTAGCCATCTTCCGTTTGTGAAACGACCAGCGCTCCGTTTCCGGCGCGCTCTTGCCGTGCTTCGATCTGTGATTCAGTCATAACAGCATTTCTCCTCGTTGTGAAATTGGGTTCTCAAAGAACCAATTTCAGCCTAGAGAACCGGCGAGGTGGGACAAGGCGGGAAAAGTTGCAGGAAGAGGCAAGTGATAAAAAGAAGCCCACAGAATGTGTGGGCTTTCAGGGATCGGAAAGCGGTGCTTTTTGCATAGCTCGAAACATAAAGGACGGAACACGCCTCAGGCGGAAAGTCCCAGGTGCTTCTCAATGAGCATCACTCTCTGTTCCAGGGTTTCCACCCGGTTGTGAAGCTGGCGGTAGGATAGCTGGATCAAGGCTCGCGTCTCAAGGAACTCGCGCTCCGTTCTTGCGAACCCATCCTCCATTTTTGCCTCCAGCTTCTCGATCTTCTCGTGAAGCCCCTGGTACCCTTCGACGACCAGATCGAGCCTGTGGAGCACATCTTCATGGAGCACGCCGCTATGGCGCTCTGCTTCCTCGAACTTCTCGTTCAACTTCACCTCAAACTCTTGCCGGAGCGACGCGGCAAGGGCATCCGTCTTTTCGCCAAACTCCTTCGTGAGTCGGCCTTCCGCGCCGCTTACTGCTGTCGTTACAATCTGCTCGATCTGCGCCAATGATTCAGCGTCCATCACTCAAATCCTCCTTGTCGTAGGGTATCAGTGTACGGGTGTGCGAAAAAGAAATCAATGTGTGTCACGGTTCAACGGACTGCCACCATTGTACCTTGGCGGCGGATAAGGTCAATCGTATGTCAGGACACCCGATCCTGATCCGCGATAACGCCGTTTGCCGCAAGCCGCCAGAAAACACGCCTTGCCGCTTGGCCGTGAATGGCCACGATAAAGGCAATGGCGAACGGCTGCAAAAATCCCATCACTATCCTGGGCCGCACGAACTTCCGCAACCAGCGCAAAGTTTTCGGCATCCGCCAGGCGGACCGCCGTGCCCACCAGTACATTATCGGGAAAACCGGCACGGGAAAATCCACGCTGCTTGAAACCATGATCCGGCAGGATATCGCGGCGGGGCGGGGGCTGGCGGTCTTTGATCCTCACGGGGACCTCGTGGAGCGCGTCGTTGCGTGCGCACAGGAAAAAAGAAGAGATGACCTCATTTACTTCAACGTGCCGGATGCTTCGCGGCCGCTCGGATTCAATCCCCTCGAGAGCGTGCCGCCGGAGAAAAGGGCACTGGCCGCTTCGGGGATGCTGGAAGTATTCAAGAAAATCTGGGTTGAGTCCTGGGGGCCGCGCCTGGAACATATTTTGAGAAACGCGCTCCTGGCTCTGCTCGATCAGCCCGTGGCGACTATGGCCGACATTCTGCGATTGATGGATGAGCCGGCCTTCCGGAGAATCGCCGCGTCCCGAGTACGCAATGGTCAGGTGCGGCACTTCTGGCTCCGGGAATATGAAGGCTATCCTGCGCGCTTTCGCGCCGAAGTGATTGCGCCGATTCAGAACAAGGTGGGAGCGTTTCTGGCCGACCCGGTCTTGAATGCCATCCTGACACAGCCGAAAAGCGCCTTCGATCTGCGGCGCATTATGGACGAGGGGAGGATTCTTCTCGTAAGTCTTGCCAAGGGAAAGATAGGGGAAGACAGCGCGGCATTGCTAGGGGCGTTGCTCGTCTCGCAAATCGGTTTAACGGGGCTTAGCCGGGCGGACGTGCCGGAAGAAGGTCGCAGAGATTTTTACGTCTACCTGGACGAGTTCCAGAGCTTCACCACATTGAGTCTTGCGAATATGATGTCGGAACTCCGAAAGTACCGTGTCAATCTCATCCTCGCCCACCAATATTTGGCGCAAATGGACGAACAGATTCGGGACGCCATCCTCGGCAACGTGGGAACAATGGTCTCATTTCGGCTCGGTTTGGCCGACGCGGAGATTATCGGAAAGGAACTCTGGCCCGAATTTTCAAACGAGGATTTGATTCGCCTGCCGAACTATTCCATATACATCAAGTTGGTGGTCAACGGGGCAGTCACGAACCCGTTTAGCGCGGGGACGATGCCGCCTGGTCGGTAAGCTTTAGTGCGTAAGTCCGCCTGCGTGACGCTGACGGTTTCTTCGCATCAGACTATTGCATCGTCAGGAAGCATTCGGAAACGCTCAGGTCGCTCAGCTTGGCCTGGCAGACCCGCCGGGCTAGCACCTTCGCGAAATATTCTAGGGCGGAGGCCATGCGGAGCATCTCAGTGCCCCTCACGAGAAAAAATTTGAACCGCTTGGTGCAAATATCGGCCTTCGCGGGAATATTCGGGTGAGAAAGAGGAACAAATAATCGCCTGAAGGCTGTTTCGGGGAATTTCAACCGAATAGACTTAGTGGGAAGGAATTGAACGAGTTTAAAGACTATGAAGTTATCGTTTCCTCTGGAGGGCTATTCTGTGGGGCGCGACCATAACGATGGCGATATACGAGTCAACCTACTATGACTGAATCAGGTTCTTTTGTGCTCTCCCGCTCCCGAATGTTCATCAGAATCCTCCCCAGAAGATTCCGGCCCCGCCCGTTGCAATAACCCCATAACGTGTCTTCCCAGTGGTTCCCCTCAACAATAACTTTCCCCTTAGTCGCGAGAAGCCGACTCTTCATTTCCTCATTAGAGAATTTAGTCAGAAGTAAGCCAATCATTGTTCTTACACGCTCACCGGCCCAGTGTTGCTTCCCGAAACCGTGCTTCCTGAGGATATCTCCAATAATCTTAATGTTACCGGCGTTGAACCGGCCATCAGTAAAAAGCGCATCTAAATCCTGAATCGGTGCCCCGAATCCCCGAAGCCTCATTGCTTCGCGAATCTCTTCCAATGGCTTATCGTCTACAGAAGCTAGCATCTCTGGTGTGAATTTCTGATGTTGATAGGCGTGTTCTACGGAAGGGTACGTGACTCCGTTGTAGACGATGGGAATCGCATAGAAGTTTGAAAGGGCGGTTCCCTGGATGTTGTTGATCAACGAGTCTGGTGGCGTGTTTGCGATGAGCTCTGTCGTATCGCGCCTATTCACATCGACCATGACTTCTCGATAGATAGCTTCAACTTCGTCCGAGGCATCGGAATGGCATCGTCTGTGATGGCGAACGATCTCCTGCTTCTCCATGAGTTCTTTGATGTCTGCCTTGGGACGAAGTTTTTTTGAGACAGGAAGTATGCTGATGCTGTGCTCGAATACAACTGGGTTTGCGACGTACTGTCGCTGGGGATTCGCGCGATCTATGAGTGATCGGTTCACATCGATCTCCGCAACTGCACAAAATACTTTTCCATGTCCTACCAGTGGCTTGATAGCTTTACAAGTGTAATCAAGAGTTCTACCAGTCGACGAGTTGTCATCGCAAATGAGCACGTTCCGTCCAGAGAGGTCACGTCGATACTGATCCACAAAAGAGCCTATTCTGCTTTCGTCGATTCTGAAATCTCCGTAAATATCCTTCACCGAATGAAGAGACAGCGGAAGAAGAATGGTCTGCGGTGCAACTCTGTAAAGAAAATCGTATTGCATTCCGATCAAGAATGCAAGCTCGGTTCCCCCGGAGGGGACCCCGACAATTGTTTCCACATCTTGGTGTGCCACGGCGATTTTTAGAGCAGCGCTGAATATCACTAGCGGGTGCGATGCCTCCGGTCTGCTTAGCGAAGCGGCATGTAGGCGTGACCAGCGCTTTCCCGACTTTCTTTCGAGGTAGGCGACCGCTTGCTTCGCTCGATCTGCGTAATGGTCCGGTACCGCAAACGGACGGTCTTTGAAAAAGAACTGGTAATGGAACCTCGTCGCCGCTGCGGCGAGGCCAATCAGATCTGATCGCACTCTCTGATATTCGTCATTGTCGAAAGAGAAGATACCTATTTTTTCTTGGGAGACCAGCGCGTTGAGCATGGTGATGATTGCATTCTTGATGTAATCAGAGAGAATGAAGCTTTCAATCCGCGAGGCACAGTTTATCATGCAAGCCAATGCGTCGAAGAGGTCCGCTTTATAAATAGAAAGTTTTTCGGCCGCCGTCAGCCCCGTATCCCGCGAAACCAAGTATGAATATCCTCGAGTATATGTCCCCGTGCGACTCAATCTGATTGTGTTATCAAGAAACGATGAGTGATGTGCCTTTCGCAAAATGTTTCGAATGTCCAATGCGCCATTAACACGCGTGTTTTTATACAATTGCTCCATGAATTCGCGATCAAAGTCTGGATCTCTTCCACATATGTACTCCGTCAAAGACTGCTGATTCCTTTTCGATAGCGATGAATAAAATTGCTCACTGAAAAGGACATCGCACTCTTCAGGAGAGAGATCAGACTTTTTGATGGCTATCGGAAGCTCCGAAACTTTTCTCCTCAACTCGTTCACGCTAAGTCCTCACGGAAAGCCTTCAGAGCTTGCCCGGAGATATCCATCAGCCAGCTCTGAAAACGATTTTACGGGCATTATATCGGAATGGTGCGGAGCCTGAAAGGCTCACAAAGAGAAGAGCCATTCGATATTTGGCATGGCCCCGTGGATGGTTACAGGTCAAGCGATCTTCACCAGTTTTTCGTGGATTTGTTTTGATCCCCCAGGCACACCCACAGGAAATCACTGTACGAACACCATTTCCCCGGCCGCTTGAAGAACTTCCCGCGCGAGCTGTCTGTGCGAGCGCATTTTTCCCGACGATCCGCTTGTGAGTACGGTATTCCCTCTGGCTGGCTCCAGTCTGCAGCCATGGCTTTAGATGCTTTCCCAGTTTATAATTTTAGCTGACGGATACGTTTTCGCCGAGGACCTCACGCCTCGGCACTCAAAGGAAACGGCGGTCCGGGCGTGTCGCCTCGCGCGCGGGGCGGCTAACGGGTAATCACCCTGTGACGGCTTCTTAATGGTTTTCCTCGCTATCTAGAAAGCGAGCAACCGTGAAGAAGCCAGAACTAGCAATCCCTGACCCGAAGGAACGCAACGGAGAAAGCGCCAAAGCCGGGCATGACGATGGGCGTTTCGAAAACCTGTCTCCAATCCGGAAACAATCTCGCGACATCCGAAGGCGGTATATGCGCGAGTACATGCGCATGTACCGCCTCGCGCACCCTGGTTTGAGCACGCCTTACGTGCGGAAATTTCGGGCTAAGCACAACCTCAAGTAACACTCTTCGGGAGCCGGATTTCCGGCTCCCGTTTTTCACTCGCAGCACCGCCCACTCCCCTGCAAGTAAACAGTAGTAAGTAAGCCACGAAATTACTTTCCTTGAAAGTAAACCCTGTGCGACTTTGAGTTTTCTGGAGGCGTTGCCTCCGGAAAAAAGGAAATGCCAGGACGACTACGGCCGTCCTGGCTACCCCGGCGCAGGACATTGCCAGACATGCAAGCGAGCAACCGTGAAGAAGCTACGCTTCAAATTTGACACCTTCCGCGTGACCACCAAGCTGGCGACTCGTGCTCCATCCAGACCGATCGTTGCCACTACTGGTGCGGGGTCCATTCATTTAAGCAAGCTCTTGAATCTTGTCAAGGTTGTGTACGTTACTCAAATGTATCTATTACCGGCTCGATTACAACAGGAGGATTAATGAACTTGCCTGGACAGAACCGTAGCCCACAGGGCAATCACGATAGCTCCGCCGGCGTAGACCGTCCGCATCACCCACTGGACAATGTTTTTTCGCCCGACCCGCAGTCGGGACCCATTTTGCAGATGCAAACCGGCCTGTTCGAAATGGGGCGGAACCGAAGCCGGTTGAGCGGAACCGCTAAGTTTGTCCCGGAAGACATCCAGTCGCTCGAAGACCATGCACGCTCGATTGCGCGCGACACGTACCGCGACCAGTTTGATCCCGCGAAAAACGCGCATGACAAGATGCATCAGGCCGAGTATGAGCGCCTCCTGGATTTGCGCGACGAAACCGAAAAGGGCGTGGCCCACGCCCAGGCCAACGTGCGCGACGCCGAAAGAACACTCGCGACGACAGCGAAGGCTGGCTCGAAGCCGGAAGTAAATACTTGGTTGGCGGCGGCTTTCATCGTGGCCATCACGGTCACTGTCGCTCCCACCCTCCACGATTTCCTCTTCTTCACAGTCCCCGATCAAATGCTGGCTTGGTTCGGTTCGTCACTCTGCGCCACGTTTATCGCCTCCATGCTGACGTTCGCCATCCTCTCAGGGCGGCGGACGAAGTGGACTTGGGCTGGCGTCGTTGCCGGAATCGTCGTGGGCTTGGGCCTTGGCGCGCTCCGGCTGTCCTCGGCCCAAGGACCGGCCGAAGTGCTGTTTGCCGTCGGGCTCACGATTTTGGAGGTGAGTGCGGTCCTGCTGCTCGAATGGCTCGCCAGCGGGCTACGCACGCGGGAAGCTGAATGGCAGGTCGTCAAGCAGGCCGAGGACAAGGCGACGGCTGCCCGTGATGCCGAACTCGCCGATCTCGCACGCCGCCAAAAGCAGTTGCAAGAGTTTTGCGACGCCATCGATCGCAAGATCGCCTACGTCGAG
The DNA here is from genome assembly GCA_021787735.1 of Acidobacteriota bacterium. GTDB lineage: Bacteria > Acidobacteriota > Terriglobia > UBA7540 > UBA7540 > SCRD01. The sequence goes on from JAJYLL010000062.1 coordinate 19,516, forward strand.
GACCGCGCCCATCGCTGCGTTCACTTGCCGGAACTGGAGGCGGTCGCCATCAAGGCCGTGCTCGACGGCTATAACGCGGGTATCAATGAAAATCTTGGCCGCCTGCGCGGCGCTAACGGGAGGCCCTTGTGAAACATCCCTTCATCATTTTGATCGCGGCTTCGATTGCGTCCGTGAGCTTCGTCGCCTGGCGCATTCACGTGATGAAAGATGATCCCGCGAACGCTTCGGTCGAGATCTATGACCCCTCGCTCTCCTTTACGGGCGGTTGCCAAGCTGTTGTAGGTTCTGCCGACGAAAGATTCCGTGATCCCGGCGTGTCGGCGGCTTCGACTCTGACCGTTTTGGCTTTGGGCGATGCTGCCACGGCTTATGAGCCTCGCCGCATCGCCACGTACTCAATCCCAACTGACCGCAAGGTCATCGAGGGGAAGCAGGCTGGCATCGAGCGCCGGCAACGACTCCTCCGAGACCTCTGGGAGAGATGCCGTTCAGTTCACCCTACGCTAGTCACGCCCATCTTTCTCGGCGTGCAGCAGGCTCTTGCCGACCTTCGCGCGAAGGGTTGTAAGGCCGTCGGGCGTTGTGGTCTTTGGGTAGCCACGGATCTTGAAGAAAACGCTGACCGCGCGATTGCAGCTCGGTTTCGCGGCTACCGTAAGTCGACGGTTCCACTTCCGCCGACGCTCGACAATCGTGGGATTGAGGTGACTTTCTGTGGTTACGCTCAAACGGCGGGCCGCATTCTCGGGCCTTCCGGCAGGGAGATTCGGAGATCTGCGGCACGGGATCCGTATCGGGATAATCGCCTTCAAGCTGTGTGGCAGTCGTTGTTTACCCGGCCGCAAATCGTGAAGTTCGAACCGTATTGCCCCCAACCTGACAACCGCATATTGCGGGTGGAGAGCAAATTGAACCCTCCCTTAGAGGCACGGCAATGATTCACGTTCTCACAAGTCTTATCGGCGCCGTAGCGGCCCTCGGACTGATTCTGTCCGCGCTCGTCTACATGGTGAGTCCAAAACAGGGCGGCGAGATGCTCCGGCGCCTCACGATTTTTGTTGCTGGAGCCCTCATTGGGACCTGTTTGCTAGGCCAATTCGCCGCATGCATTCAGTTACGGCCTTTGCTCCTGCTTTTGGGGATCAGCATCATCGTCGCAGCATACTTTCTGCGGGAATGCCGGAAGGCGCGTCCCAAGCAGTCTGACCGCTCTCACAGACCGGATAGGACGCCAGGTCTTCCACGTGGAGGGTCGCGAATATGATGCACTGGATTTTAGACCAATTCTTGGGAAAGAGAATCGAACAGGAAACCGACCGCTACTTGCAAGAGCTTGCCCTTTCCCCAACGCTCGCGTCGCAAAAAACCGTGACTGAGCTTCTTAAACGCTTCACCGCCGAGCCAGGGCCGAAGGTGACCTTAGGCGAAACGCTCTGGGGCGAGGCGGTCACCGTCCCGCTTGCGGAAATTGTCCGTGCCTATGGCCAGATCGGCGGCGGCATGGGTGTGGGCAAGTCATTTACAGCCGGAAACATCGCAAAGGCACTCATTGACCGCGCTGCGTACGATTCTACGGTTGGTTTTGGTTGCATCGATGCCAAGCGGGAGCTTTACCTGATCATATTGTTCCTGCTGGGGGAAAAACTCAACGTGCTGGAGCGATCCGACCCGCCCGCCGCGGAACGCCTTCGCCAGCGCATTTTTATTTGCGACTTCTCATGCTTTAACCCCGTGACCTCCTACAACATTCTGGCGCCCTGGCCCGGCACAGACCGGGAACTTTTTGCATCAGAGCGTGCCGACTTGCTGCTCGACATGCTCGAAGGCGGCGATGACCTGAGCTTGAGCGGCAAGACGCTCCTTCAAAAACTGATTCTCCTGCTTTCTGAATTCGGGCTGCCCATCGGGTATTTGCACCGGATCCTCGATAATGAGAGTTTCCGGCGTCGCCTTGTCGCCCGGTCACAGCATGAGGCCGTCGCAGAGTATTTCGCCCAACGCTTTCGCGATGTGCCCAAGCCCACGATTGCTGCTCTTCAGCGCCGCCTCGATGCGCTCCTGGTTTCGGAGGGTATCCGGATGGTGCTGAACGGACCTTCCGCGCCTGATTTTCGCCGCCTACAAGACGGGTCGGCCATTGTGCTCATCAATTGCTTTGGCGTCAACATCAGCCGAGGCGTCCGGCGGCTTCTTCACGCCCTGATCGGCTCCGATTCCAGCCGGTCAGTCTTCGCGAGGCGAGAACGGGAAAGACCCTTCCTCTGGATTTGCGACGAAGCCCAGAACTTCTTTCTGACTCCCACGCTGCGGGAAAACATGGCCGAGGTGCTGACAATGGGAAGAGTCTTCCAGTCTCACTATCTGTTTCTCACGCAGAATATCTCGACGGCGGTCCAGGACCCGCGCATGCTGGCGATCCTGCACACGAACATCCGCTGGGCACTGGCGCTACGCAGCGATCCCGCCGATTGCGCATTTATGAAACCTGCACTGCCCGTGACCGGGCGCAGGGTTCGTCCAGAGATGAATCCCTTTGCCGAAAAAAGTTTCTACTCACTTGCAGAAGAGCGTGCCCTGGTTCTGGACGAGGTGGGGCATTTGCCGGATCGAACCGCCTGGGTGTGGTTCAAGGCGCTTTCAGCGGAAGTCATCCAAGTCAGAACCCGCGAACTCGCCGTCCCCCAAGGTCACGAGTTGGAGAACGCGACGCTTTCCCTCCAGCGCGATCCGAACGTCGGGATGCGCCTCTCGCGCCGGGAGTATGACCGGCTGGTTGCCGGGCGCGATCGGCAGTGGGCGGAAGAAGAGGGTGATCTGGGAGCGAGCCTGGAGGAAGTCTACCAGCGCAATCGTTGAGGAGTGGAGTGAAAGACCTATGGTTGGATCTCATTCTGTGGGTTCTTGCCAGCCCCATCCTGTTAATCAAATGGCTTTTCCGTTTGCAGCGGCGGTGCCGGTTCTGGCGCATGGCCTACACGCCGCAAATCGTGTGTCCCAGTTGCCGCTCCAGGATCTCGCTCGTGGGCATCTGGACGTGCAGCACCTGCCGGTACACGTATCGCGGGCATGTTATGCGGAAATGCCCGGTCTGCGGGGCGCTGCCCCGCATGGTGCGCTGTTATGAGTGCGGCGTAACGACGAAACTGCCGGAGCCATGAAGCTAACAAGAAGATGCGGGGATTTGCTTCACCTGCTGCGCGCTGCACGCTGGCTCACGACCGGTCAGGTGCAGAGGCGGTTTTTTCCGCAGGCAACGGCGGACGCGGCGCGAAAGCGGCTCCGCAAACTCACGCAGGCGGGATACCTCGTGAGGTTTCGGGAGCATGGTATGAGCGAAGCGCTGTTTGCGCTCGGTCCTGAAGGGAAAAGGATGCTTGAGCTCGACGGGAAGGAAATCATCCTGGAACGCAAGCCGCCAAAACAACTGCCGCATTTCATCGGCGTGAACGACTTGCGGATCGCGGCAGAGCTGGCCGGCCCGGTTTCCTTTTTCTTCAGCTACTGGGAACTGCCGGACCTCGGCTGGCGTTATCCGGTGATCCCGGATGCGGTCTTCTCCCTGCGCGGCAGGACGTTCGCGCTGGAATTTGACCGGGGGCTTGAGGGCGTGAGGTTTTTCATGAACACGAAGATCAGGTTCTATCGGCAGGGCCTTAAAGGGTTCCCGCTTTCTGCAGTTCTGGTTGTGGCCGACCGGAAACCCAGGATGCTGACCCTGGCGCGGGCCATTTCGAATGAAGGGGGCCAATTTCTCTTTTCCACCCTGGAGGAGGTGAAAAAGCATGGCCTGCTGGCGGCTGTTTTCCGCCCGCAGGCTGATGGAGGCGTCATTTCGCTGTTCGCGGGGTCTCTTGTCAAAGTCTCTTCACGTCAAGAGACTGTTTCCGTTTCAAGACGCATGGAATCAGCAATTTAACTTGCAAGACCATGGGGCTATTAAGGCCGAAGGAAGCTGGTATGGCTGAAAGCGGATTTCAACAGGCTGGTGACGGATCGAAGGCGCGGTTCACGCGCCGGGAAGGAGTGCTCCAGAGTTTCGTGGTACGCGCCGACGCGCGTCAGAAGGCCGGTGCGTCGGGGGACTATGAAGCAACATGCATTTCGCGACGCGGAGTTCATGACCGCCCGCGAGAAGGCTCTCGTCCTCAAAGCCTGGGTGCGGTTCTTGAAGAACGGCCTGCGGTTCGGCGACTTCACCCGTCGCCTCTACGAGCATCTTCATCTCGACTGCCAGTTCATCGCGCACTACGAACGGCTGGGATTCTACCAAACCTACTTCGAACACGGGGAGGATACTTTGCGCTTCCTCTCTCAATTCGACGGGCGAGGCGAATGCCGGTCGGTCGAATACGGGATGACCTCCTGGCGGGAAGGGGAGTATGGAGATCTCGCAAAGGCGATGATCGAAGAAGCCGCCCCGTACCTTCCAAACCTCATTGCCCAAGCCCAGGCCCGCGGGCGCGAGGCCGATCTCGCGGAGGCCAAACGGCTCCATGCGAAACATGGCTACGAGTTGCCCTCGTGACCTGCCGGACGCCCGTCCGGCGCGTGCCACGAAAGATTTTCTCTGAAAGGAGGTACTGGTATCACGTCGCGCCGCCTTCGGAAGAGGCGGACGGCAGGGAGAGGAAAGTCACAACAAAAATGCAACATCAACAAGTCATCGACAACTTCATCAACCGGGGAACCCCAGGAAGAGGGACGTACGTCAAGACTGACGGACGAGTCCTCACTTCCGAGTTTCCCCAAAACTATCGTCCGTGGGGACACTGGCACTGGCGTCGTATCGAGGGCCGTTCCTTCCCGCTGGCCGTGCGGCTTGGCGACGGAAATGTTCTCGTCAATGGCGCGCGGTTCGACTGGCCGGCAACGGGCCACCAGATGGATGTCCTCCGGTCCCTCGGACGCTTACCACACAAGTTCGGCGTGGTGCCGTTCCATAGTATCGTGGCCGCTTTTACCGGCGGCGAAGTGCGCGATTGGAACCAAAAGCCCATCCCCATCCGGGACCTTCAGCGCGAGGTCGGGATCGTCGTCCCGAGCGCAGGTGAGCGGTGGCGGGAAGTGACCGAGAAGGACAAGTATGGCCGGACCCACACCCGGCAGGTCCACACCCTCGGAGATTCGGTGGTACGGGTGCATGACCGCTACTACCTCTCCGCCGTGGACGAAACCGGCGTGGGCAATGGCATGTATTTCCTTGCGGAACTCGAGACCCCAAAGCCGCCCGCTTCGCTCCGGGACGCCTTTGACGCCCTGAAGCCGAAGATCGTTCTGGAGGCGGAGACTCGCGGGTCCAACGTGCGGCGCCAGGGCGAGTGGTTCGCGATTCCGGCGCGGTACCTTACCTCCGAACTCATGCGGGACGTCGCGCGCGGCGTGGCCGTCTATCGGCAGCGCCACGTGCTTGGCAGAGACGGCCACCACGAACTTGAAGAGGCCGTGATCTACCGGGCTGGCCCGCGCAAGGGAGAGGTCTATGCCCGCGGGGTGCTCCGGCACGTCAAGGACGAGCACCGGGACCTCGACCTAGGAACCATCCGCTGGCATCAAATGGTCCATAACATCACTGGCGCCGCCTACACGCTGAGTGGCGGAGGCGCTATGGCTCAATTCGACTAACCTGGAACCTGTTCGTTCGCCTCTTCCGAGGGCAGCGCCCGGCGCGCCTCATGCGCCGCCGGGAAGGATCACAAAGGGAAAGGAGCGTCAAAATATGTCCAAGGGAAACGTACCGGAAGAAGTGGAGGTCCTCCGGTTTTTTGAAGAAGCCCCGATCGAGAAAGCGGAGATGCTTTTCAATATCGTGAAAGAGAAAATGCGCGGGCGGCTCGGGGGAAACGGGCCTGCGGAGAAACCGAAGAAGAAGCATTCCGCTGCGAAGGATGCGCGCGGAGTGCCACTCGGAGAGGAAGCCGGAGTGCCCTCAACGCAGGCTTGAACTCAAATTTGTCCGACTCCTCTGGATCGGAAGCCGAACCTCCCATGCGAGGTTCGCGGCTTCTCATTCGGGGAGCGGGGACAGAGGGGGGAGGCCAAAGGTCGATCTGTCCACCGTGCACGCCGCCGTCAACGACACGGCCTTCACGGCGGCGGAAAGGCAGAGGCCTCCCCTCGGAATTCATTTCGCTCACCCGCCGGGCGCACGGGTCCGGGATAACGTAATTCCCAAACCGTACTATGGCTTGGCGGCCTTACGAGAACCTCATGGACGGAGAACTCGACAACACGGAGCCAGGAAAGGTAACCGGCTGGGTGCGTTTCTTCCGTAATGGAAAGCCTCCGCTCCGGGTCACCTTTGACCTCGACGGGGACTTTCACGAAGACATCCGCGGAGCGCTCATCCGGCTTCAGAACCCCAACCCTTCCGACAGGGATACCGAACTTGACGGGAATGGGTCGTATATGGATGGGATGGCCCGCGTGCAGCGCGGGACGGTGGGAGACATGACGGCGGGACTTTCGCTCGGCCCTTGGACCGCAGCGCTCGCAGCGAAGCTCATGGCGCAGAATGAGCTGATCTGGGGCGAAAACGGCATCCAGGGAAGGGAGCGGGACGAGCGCCGGCAGGAGTTTATCAACCGTTACCGCGAGCACATCCAGGCTGGCGATCTCTACTACCCGTACACGGCCTATCCGTACTTCGAATGGTATGCCGCGAACGGCAGGGTGGTGCTGGAGTTGGAGCCTTCGCAGGTGGAAATCGTAAAAGCAACCCCCACGAAGCCGAAGACTCCGGCGGAGCTTCACGGAGACGAGAGGAAGCGTGCCGAGGCTTTTGGTGCCTTTATGGCAAACCTGTTGAAAGGCTTCTCCCGAAAGAACCGCAACAAGGGCGGCGACGGCAACGTCACCGGCATTGTGGTGAGTTAAGGTTCAACCGGGGCAATCGCGCCCCGGCGGGTGGGCGGCCAGTTGAAGATGCAAGCAAGCGGAGTGCACCATGCAAGGCGATGTTTCAGCACAAAACCAATCTGCCGCCGGAAACAACGGACCCAAAGCCTCCTTTGATCCCGAGTCCCTGCTTACCGTCCGGGAAGTGGCAGCCCTTCTCAGGGTGCCCGTCTCGTGGGTGTACGAGCGTACCAGGCGGCGGGGAAACGAGCGGCTGCCGCACCTCAAGATGGGGAAGTACCTCCGTTTTCGCCACCAGGACATTGTTGAATGGCTCAACTCGCAAAAGATATAATCGTTGCCGCAGGAAAGAGCTGGCGGACCGGAAACGGAGGAGTAATGCAAAGACGTTTCCAGGCCGGCGGCATACGGAAACGCGGCAGGCGCTCGCCCGTATGGGAAGGGCGCTATTACGAACCCGTGCTGGTTGCGGGGGAGTTGAAGAAGGTTCGGCGGGCGGTTGTTCTGGGGCTCTGTTCAGAGATCACCAAAGGCAAAGCGAAAAAGAGGTTCCAGGAAATCCTCCGCCCCTTGAATGAAGGACTTGTTTCACCGGCGCAGGCCATGACATTCGCTGATTTTTGCGTCCGGTGGAAGAAGGATATTTTGGAAAACTATCGGCCATCCACGAAGTGGTTTTACGGGGCGACGCTCGATCGCTGGATTCTCCCGTACTTCGGGGACTGGCCGCTTGGTGGCATCAAGACGCCCGACGTGCAGACATTCTTGAACCAATTCCGGCACTACAGCGAGTCGGTGCTGAGGCATCTTCGGGCGACCTTGAGTCGTGTGTTTGCGACTGCGGTTGATTGGGAATATCTCACCCGCAACCCGGTACGAGGCCTGAAGCTTCCTGCCGGGAAGCCGGTAGAACGCGCGCGGGTGCTTTCTCCGGAGGAGATCCGGCTCCTTATCGCCCGTCTTGCGGAGCCCTACCGCACCATGGTGATTATCATGGCCGGTACGGTCATCCGGGAGTCGGAACTTCTGGCGCTCAAGTGGACGGACTTCGATTGGGTGCGGCGGGTGATCACGGTCCGCCGTTCGCTCTATCGGGGCCACCTGGGCCTTACGAAGAGCGAGAAGGGGACCCGAGATATTCCCTTTGGTGAGAATGTGGGAGAAGCCGTGCGCGCATTGCGAAACAGTGCTCATAATCGCGGTGAATTCCTGTTTCTCACCGAGCGTGGAAAGATCTGCGATCCGCGCGTTGTGGAACGGCGTGGGTTTCTTCCGCTCATCACGAAGCTGAAGCTCGCACCGTTTTCCTGGCGCTCCTTCCGGCGCTCCGGGGCCACGGCGCTCCACGTCAACCACGTTCCGCTCAAAGTGCAGCAAGAGATCCTGGGGCATGCGAACCTCGAGATGTCATTGCGCTACACCGAGGCGGAACTCGCATATCGCCGCAGCGCGATTAATTTACTCGAAGAAGCTGTCTTCGGCGGCAACAATAAGGTAAAATCAATGGACGCGAATTGGACGCGAGTCGAGGTTTCGGACCCCCTCCAGTCGCGTCAAATGATTGATTCTAAAGCACGCGCCTGTAGCTCAGTTGGATAGAGCGGCAGACTTCGAATCTGTAGGTCGGGGGTTCGAGTCCCTCCAGG
>JAJYLL010000174.1 GCA_021787735.1 Acidobacteriota bacterium
GCGGAGTTTGTGCTGCCGGCCGGTACCTTTGCCGAATCGGACGGCACGTTTGTGAACAACGAAGGGCGCGCCCAGAGGTTTTTCCAGGTTTACGTTCCGAAAGACGACATTCAGGAAAGCTGGCGCTGGCTGGTTGATATTATGAAGGCAGCCGGTCGCCCCGAGGCGGCCTCCTTGAACTTGCTGGATGATCTGGTTTCTGCGGCGGCCGGAGCGGCGCCTGCACTGGCAAAGATTACTGAAGCGGCGCCGTCCTCAAAGTTTCGCATCATTAATGAAAAGGTCCCGCGTTCTCCGCACCGTTACAGCGGCAGGACGGCGATGCTAGCCAACATCAATGTCAGCGAGCCGAAGCCGCCGGATGATCCGGATTCCGCGCTGGCCTTTTCCATGGAAGGTTATCCGGCGCAGGCCCCCGGCGCCCTGACCCCATTCTTCTGGTCACCCGGATGGAACTCCATCCAGTCGGTTAACAAGTTCCAGAGCGAGATTAACGGTCCGCTGCGCGGAGGTGATCCGGGCGTGCGATTGATTGAACCGCTGCAGGCCGGAAGCGGGCTGTATTTCTCGGCGCCGCAGCGGGCCTTCCAGTCGCGGCCTGACGAATGGCTGCTGGTGCCGCTCTATCACGTTTTTGGTTCCGAGGAACTGAGTTGCCATGCTCCAGCGGTCGCGCAGCTTGCGCCCAAGCCGTACGTGGCCGTAAGCGCGGCCGACGCCGAGCGACTGCAAGTGCAGGAAGGCGCGCAAATTGAACTGAGCCTGGCCGGAAAAGCTCAGAAGCTTCCGGTGGTTGTGCACCCGGATCTGCCGCAGGGAATTGCCGGGCTTCCGGCGGGGCTGGTGCTGACTGACGCAGCCGGGCTGCCCGCCTGGACCAGGCTTTCACGATCATGAATCCAACGCTCTACTACATCATCGTTGTTTTTGTCGTCCTGATGGTTCCTTTGAACCTGGCGGCTATCCTGATCTGGCTGGAGCGGCGCTTGCTGGCGCTCTGGCAGGACCGCTACGGCCCGAACCGCGTAGGGCCGTTCGGGCTGCTGCAATCTGTGGCGGACATGGTCAAGATCTTCTTCAAGGAGGACTGGATTCCTCCCTTCGCGGACAAGGTGGTCTTTGTGCTGGCGCCCGCCATCATCGTGGTGACCGTGCTGCTGACGTTTGCGGTGATTCCTTTTGCGCCGTCGTTTGTGGTGGCCAACCTGAATATCGGCGTCCTGTTCTTCCTGGGCCTCTCGTCGCTGGGCGTTTACAGCGTGGTGCTGGCGGGCTGGTCCTCAGACAGCAAGTACTCTCTGCTGGGCGGAATGCGCGCCTCGGCGCAGATGCTGAGCTACGAAGTTTTTATGGGACTGGCCATGATGGGAACGGTTGTGATGGCCGGGTCGTTCAACCTCTCGGATATCGTTGAAGCCCAGCGGCACGTCTGGTTTGTTGTTCCGCAGTTTCTGGGTTTTGTGCTTTTCTTTATCGCTGGTATTGCGGAAACGCGCCGTCTGCCTTTCGACCTGCCAGAGGCGGAAAGCGAACTGGTGGCCGGGTTCCATGCCGAGTATTCCGGCATGAAGTTCGGCATGTTTTTCGTGGGCGAGTACATGGGGGTCATTCTGATCTCCTGCATGATTACGCTGCTGTATCTAGGCGGCTGGCTGGGTCCCTGGCTCCCAGCGGGCGTCTGGTTCGCTATCAAGGTGTTTCTTTTGATCTGTTTCTTTATTCTGCTGCGCGCTGCGCTGCCTCGGCCGAGGTTTGACCAGTTGATGTCCTGGGGTTGGAAGATCATGCTGCCGCTCGCGCTGGTAAATCTGTTGGTGACGGGAGCTCTTGTGCTTGCCTTCAAGTAAGAAGGCGGGCTCTGACGGGTGAGGTTGGGAGTTATTAAATAATGCTGAGCGTATTAAGATCGCTTTGGAATGTTTTTCTGCATATGTTCCAACCGCGGGTGACCGTCCAGTACCCCGAGCAGAAGCCCTATCTGCCTCCCCGTCACAAGGGGCGCATTGTTCTTACACGCGACCCCGACGGCGGCGAGCGCTGCGTGGCCTGTTACCTGTGTGCTGTGGCATGCCCGGTGGACTGCATCTCGCTGCAGGCAACGGAAGATGAAAACGGCCGCAGGTATCCCGAATTTTTCCGGATCAACTTTTCCCGATGCATCTTCTGCGGCTACTGCGAGGAAGCCTGCCCAACTTACGCTATCCAGCTGACGCCGGATTTTGAAATGGGCGAGTATAAGCGGCAGAACCTGGTTTATGAAAAAGAGGATTTGCTGATCAGCGGTGAAGGCAAACGGCACGGTTATAATTTCTGGCGGGTTGCGGGCGTCAAGATCGGCGGCAAAGACAAGGGAGAAGCTGAAAACGAAGCTCCTCCTGTAGACGTACGCAGCCTGTTGCCCTGAGACCAAAGGTTATGGAAGTTGTTTTCTACATTGCGGCAATCGTAGCGATTATCTCGACGGTTCTGGCGATCACTCGTCTGAACGCCGTGCATGCGCTGCTCTATCTGATTGTTTCGTTGCTGTCAGTCGCCATTGTCTTTTTTGTCATCGGCGCCCCGTTTATGGCAGCGTTGGAAGTCATTATTTATGCCGGCGCCATTATGGTGCTGTTCGTTTTCGTGGTCATGATGCTGAATCTGGGGAAAAAGGCCACGGACATGGAGAAGCAATGGCAGCGCGGAGGCATGTGGGTTGGGCCCTCGATTCTGGCGGCGGTTCTGATTGCGGAAGTCGCCTACCTCGTCTCAAGCCCGGCCACCGCTGTTTACGGCTCCACGGTGATTGAACCGAAACAGGTTGGGATTGTCCTGTTCGGGCCTTACCTGATTGGAGTGGAACTGGCGTCCATGTTATTGCTTGGCGCCCTGGTGGGAGCGTACCACTTGGGGCGGCGTACACCGGAGAAAACGGAGAAGTAGAATGGCATCCGTACCCATGCATCAGGGACTGCTCCTGGCGGGAATCTTGTTCTCGCTGGGGCTTGTGGGCCTGCTGGTGCGGCGCAACGTGATCTTCATGCTGATGTCGCTTGAGATCATGCTGAACGCCGCCGGGCTGGCGTTCGTGGTGGCCGGCGCCCGGTGGGGCCAGGCGGACGGGCAGATTGTGTTTCTTTTTATTCTGACCATGGCGGCTGCCGAGGTTTCGGTGGGACTTGCCCTGGTGCTCCAAATCTATCGCCGCTTCAAGACGCTGGATTCGGACGCTGTTAGTGAGATGAGAGGATAACGTGCTCCACCTGTTGTGGTTGATTCCCGCGTTTCCGCTTGCGAGCTTTGTGGTGCTGGCAACGCTTGGGAAACGTATGCCTAGAAAGATGGTCCCGGTTTTTGGTGCGGGATCGATCGGTTTGTCGGCCGTAGTCACGTCCCTGGTGGGCTTCAGTTTCCTTACCTCTCCTCCACCCGGCAACAGCTTTACCCAGGTTCTCTGGACATGGATCGATGTGGGAGGCTTTCGGCCGGACATCGCCTTTTATCTGGACGCGCTCTCGCTGGTGATGGTTCTGGTGGTCACATTCGTCGGCTTCCTGATTCACTTCTATTCAGCGGAATACATGGGTGAGGACGAGGGTTACAGCCGCTTCTTCGCCTACATGAATCTGTTTGTTGCCTCGATGTGCACGCTGCTGCTGGGCGCCAACCTGCTGCTCCTGTTCCTCGGATGGGAGGGCGTGGGTGTCTGCAGTTATCTGCTGATCGGCTTCTGGTACCGGAAGCCCGAAAACGGCCTGGCTGCGCGCAAGGCTTTCATTGTCACGCGCGTGGGCGACACGGCCATGACGCTCGGCCTGTTCCTGCTGTTCGACAAATTGGGGACCCTCAATATTCAGGACCTGATGCACCAGGCGCTGGTGCAATGGCCGGTGGGTTCGACACTCCCGGTTGTGGCCGGCCTGCTGCTCCTGGGCGGCGCAGTGGGGAAATCGGCGCAGCTTCCGCTGCAAACCTGGTTGCCGGACGCAATGGCCGGTCCGACGCCCACCAGCGCCCTGATCCACGCCGCCACCATGGTGACCGCCGGTGTTTACTTGATCGCCCGGACCCACGTGCTCTTTTCGATCGCTCCGCAGGCGCAGCTGGCCGTCGCGATTGTTGGCGCGGCCACGCTGATACTGGCGGGCTTCAGTGCGATTACGCAGTCGGACATCAAGCGCGTGCTTGCCTATTCCACCGTCAGCCAGATCGGATACATGTTCCTGGCGCTGGGTGTGGGCGCGTGGTCGGCCGCGATCTTCCACTTTATGACTCACGCTTTCTTCAAGGCGCTGCTCTTCCTTGGGGCCGGGGTCATCATCGAGTCACTCCACCACGAACAAGACATCTTCAAGATGGGCGGGCTGCGCAAGGAAATGCCGGTGGCTTTCTGGACGTTCCTCGCCGGTGCCTGTTCGCTGGCCGGCCTGCCGCTGATCACCGCCGGATTTTACAGCAAGGGCCTGATCATCTGGGACACGTGGTCGTCAACCCGCGGCAGCAGTGTGCTGTGGGTGGCCGCCGTCCTGGGTGTGCTGTTGACGTCGCTCTACACGTTTCGCCTGATTTTCCTGGTGTTCTTCGGCGAAATGAAGACCAAGGTCCACAAACGTCCCGGCTTTGCGATGATGATGCCCTGCGTTGTGCTCGCCGTCCTTTCAGTGGTGGGCGGATTTGTTGACACGCCCGAGTTCCTGGGCAACATCCACTCCTTCAGTGATTTTATGCACCTGGCCTTGCCGCCGATTACCGAACGTCCCTTGCGCGGAATGACCGAAATCGGATCGGAAGCCCTGGTGACGCTGGTGTTCCTGATCGGGCTTGGCGTTTCGTACCTCCTCTTTATTAAGAGGCGCGATCTGGCGGAGGCGATCACAGCGCCCGCGATTGCCAAGGCGCTCCACCGGTTCTGGTACACGGACTGGGGGATGGACTGGCTGTACGAGAGAGTTTTCGTCCGCCCCATCGTCTGGATTGCACGGGTCGATAAGAGCGATTTCATCGACTACATTTACTCCGGCATCGCGTTGATCACCGAACTTCTTTACCACGGTGTACGGAGAACGGAAAACGGCCGCATGCGGTGGTACGCGGCAGGAATTGCGGCTGGTTCCATCATCTTTCTGACGATAGTGTTGTTCCTATGATTCTAGTCTGGCTCATTGTGATATTGCTTGTGGCCGGCGTTCTCGCCGGATTGGCGGGGCGGATCAATACGCTCCTGCCGCGCATCATTTCGCTCGTCGCGGTCAGCATCGACTTTGTGCTCAGCTTGGCGCTGTGGCGCGAGAATACCAGCCAGATCAAGCTCCTTCCCCAAAGCGACTGGTTCAAGCAGGTTGACTGGTCTTGGGTGCCTCAGTACGGCATCCACTTCCACCTGGCGATGGACGGGTTGAGCCTGCTGATGATTGTGCTCACCTTCCTGCTGGGCATTATGTCGGTGCTCGCCTCGTGGAAAGAAATTCAGCAAGGTGTCGGTTTCTTCCACTTCAACCTGATGTGGATTCTGGCCGGCATCGTCGGCGTCTTCCTTGCGGTCGACCTCTTCCTTTTCTACTTCATGTGGGAACTGATGCTGGTGCCCATGTACTTCCTGATCGCCATCTGGGGACACGAGCGCCGCATCTACGCCGCCGTCAAGTTTTTCATCTTTACGCAAATCAGCGGCCTGCTGATGCTGATCGCCATCCTGACGCTGTACTTCATCCATCACAGCGCCACGG
>JAJYLL010000063.1 GCA_021787735.1 Acidobacteriota bacterium
CGAGCCAATCCGACGGCAAAGAATTCATACGCTTGTCAGCAGGAAGCTCGGGAAGCTGGGCCACGGCATCGAGTGAAGCAAACCCCTGTGTGTTCCGTTTCTGTGCACCACGGGCCGGCCCTTCCGCTAACGCCACGCTCAGCCCCGCCAGCGAACCAGCCATGAACTGCCGTCTATCCATATTGCAATGCCTCCTTGGTTGTTCGTCTTGATACTCAGTTCGGAGCAAGCGTGTGCAATCGCACTGCGCGTGACTCTATCGGAACCGCCTCCTGGTCGTTGACAGGGTCCATTACGGAAGTAATTCCGACTATGGGCATGGCAAACACGCTTGTGCCGATGATGCCCCCGCCGCGTGAGTTGCTCTACCGCCGTGGCAGGCTGTGCAGAAGCGGGCCGATGGCGTTGGACATCCGATAGTTGTCCGCGCGATCCGCCTGAATGTTCCAGAACATGACGCCGTTGAAATTGCGATACCCACCCATTCGTTGCAGCTTGTATTCGCCACCGAAAGGCCTGCCGGTAATCAGATAGCGCACGGATTTTTCGATCTCGCTCAACTTGGAACGTCCCACCAGGAAGCCGACGGCAACCTTCTCCGGTGGCAACGGGGGAAAATAGGACTTGGGATTCCGGCCCACCGGGAAGCCGTGGACCAGCATCTCGGTCATCGCCACGTAATAGTCTGCCGTTTCCGGAAAGTAGAAGTTTCCGTCCATCCCCTCAAGTGGCGGCGTGTTGTAATCCTGCACATCCACAAAAGAAAGAATGTCGCGCGTCCCGTAGATCACGGGCAGGAATGAGCCGAACTGACCTGCGTAGGTCACGTATCCCGCCGGCACCTGCGGCCCCTCGGGAACTTCGGCCAGCATGAACTTCGGTCCAAAACGCTTGCGGAGTTGCCGCATGGCGTCAATCAGGTTGACGACGCTCGGCGTGGTTGGGTGGCGGAAGTCCGTATCGCCGGGATCAAGGATCAGCGACGGAGTCTCAAGGTCAAGATCGACGCCGTCAAAGCCGTAGTCCGCAACAATGGCGCCCACGCTGTCGACAAAATTCTTCAGGTCTTGCGCGGTGTTCAACGTGACAACCTGCCCGCCTCCACCCAGCGAGATGAGGATCTTTTTACCCTTCTGCTGCATGGCTGCAACCTCGTCCTTAAACTGCCCCTTCGTGTAACCAGCAGGTGTTTCAAAATGCAGCGTGCTGGTTGAACCTTTCACCGGCGAAGCAAATGCAACGATAATGACGTCCCACTGCGGGGAAACGTCGCGGAGCGGGATTGTCTTCGATCGCGAGTATCCCACCCAATACCCGATCAACTGGTGGCCGTTGGGCGGGTGCGTGTTCGCGAGCGGTGACGCAGTCGGGCTGGCCATCGTACCTTCGTGACGCGGCGTGCAGGGTTCTGCCGAGGTCTTCAGCACGCTCGTGTCAGGAAAGCTGTAGGCGCCTTGGAACGTGTCCGGATTGGCATTCTGCATGTACCACGGGAGCAGGGCGACGTTTTCAAGATGATACTCGCCCCCTTCCGCCTGCATCACGGTTGAGTTCGATTCGGACACCGCGTCGGTGGGCAGCGCAAAGCGATAGTGCGTTCCAATGCCGCGCCCTCCGCACCCACCATTCGCACCAGGCCTCTGCCATGCCGGGAATTCGTTCTCGCGGTAACCGTCCAGAGGGTCGTTCATCCACGCAGCGACCTGTTGGGTGATCGGCTGAATGTCGGAGTAACCGGGCACAACCCCCGGATCGAGATACGTGCTCAGAACAAATGGTTGCAGGATCTTTGAGGAGGCATCCTCGTGCACTCCATGCGCGCCCCACGTGCAGCAAACTGTTGCATCACCCAGTTCGTAGAACTCTACATTCTTCGTCAGAGCGATGACCAGTTCGTCTGGCTTGACTTGTGTTTTCTCGAGGCCCTTGAACAGCTCTTTCTGAACGAAATCGAGATCCACAAGGGCCAGAGAATGTCCCGTTTTCTTTGAGGTCAACACGTATCCGTTGGCGGGCGGAATCGTGATCTGCAAAGGCGATGTTACGCGCGGCTGGCTCAGCAACGTGTGCCAGTCTTTTACCACAGCCTCATTGTAAAACTGCGCGCGCTGGATGGCGTCACCATATTGTGTGTCGCCGGTTGCAAACGCGTGCTTCTGGAAGATCGGCGATTGGACCACCTTCGGCACATCCGGGGAGGCACTGATTTCGAGTTTTTTTCCTGACTTGTCCGTGAAGCCGTCAAAAACCAGTGACACCGGCACGAGCACGGCGGAAATGGTGGTTGTTCCACCCTGCGATGGGTCTCTGCCCACAATCGCGTACTGGTACTGCTTGCCGGCCGCGGTGAATGACCTCGTGAAAGTGGGCACGGAGATCGCCGGACCAGGCGGCGCGCTCTTCTTGCACGCGGGGCTGAAAACCACACAAACGGCTGCCAACAGGTAAACGTAAGCAGCCCGAAACCGGAAACGTCTATTGACTCGTTCCTTACCAAACATGGTGCACTCCTCTGGGAGGAACCGACGCGTTGGCACATGAATCCTGAAAACTGACCATAACACTACATTGACAGGACTACAATCGATCAAAGGCAGTGAATCAGTTTGAGAAAAGTACGGACATAGTTGATGGCCGATGGGCATCCTGAAATGCCCCGGAACCGTCTGGATGGACTAGCGGCATGCCACATGAGGGGTTTGCGTTGCGTTGACTGAGACCTCGGCCGGGCATACGATTCTTACGTCACAGCAATCAAAACTTTCCCGGACTGGCACACCATGATCAACTCCGTCAACATAAGACGCACGCCGAAATGGCGTTGCCCCAATTCCCATTCCGCCTGCACGAACTGTTCCCGCACCAGCAAACGGGTCTTGTTGATGCTGTATGCGGTATTTATATGTCTATCGCTCCTCCCGGCGCAGGGAACACCGCGAGATGCGCTGTTAAACTGGATGAACCAGATTGCCCAGCAGCAACTCCAGCAGCGCGCAAAGGCAATCGGCGAAATCCATACGATTGCCCAAGCGGAGCACCGGAAGAAATGGGTGCGTCAGCAAATGCTGGACGACATGGGCGGCCTGCCGGACTATCACGGTCCCTTGAAGGCCCGGGTGACCGGCCAACTCCGCAACAGTTCGTACACCATCGAAAAAGTAATCTATGAGAGCCTGCCGGGTATATACGTAACGGCCAACGTCTATCGGCCGAACCAACCGGGCCGTTATCCGGCTGTTCTGCTGCAAGCCGGCCATACGCAGGAAGGTAAGCCGGAAGACCAGCGGATGGCTGCGAACCTTGCGCTCAAGGGATTTGTCGTGATGTGCTTTGATCCCATCGGCCAGGGTGAGAGAGAGCAGACCTATAGCCGCCAATTGGATGCGCCTCTCGCGGGGTGGTCGGTCCCCGAGCATATCCAGATGGGTGCACAGGCGCAGTTAATTGGCCAGGGGTTGGCCCGCTACTTCATCTTTGACGCAATGCGTTCACTCGACTATCTTGCAAGCCGCTCTGACGTGGATGCCTCGCACATCGGAGCCGCAGGTTGCTCGGGCGGCGGCGCGTTGACCACATTCCTTGGTGGTCTGGATCCGAGAGTCAAGGTGGTGATTCCTGCCTGTTACCCCGCCTCGTTCCAGACGCTGTTTGCCACTTCGGGGCCTGACGTGGAAATGCTGCTGCCGCGCTTTCTGGCCAGCGGCCTGGATACGGCCGATTTTCTGGAAATGTCGGTGCCTAAACCCTGGCTGCTGCAGTCAACGAAACACGATGAATACCACTTCAGCCATCAAGCTGTCCGGCTGGTATACGAAGAAGCCCGAAACTGGTACTCGATCTACGGCGCGCAGGACAAGGTGGGCTTTATGGTGGGACCGGGGTCTCACGGCATGCCGCTGGTGGCTCGTGAAGCCGTATATCAGTGGATGATTCGCTACCTGAAAAGCGGGCAAGGCGATTACCACGAACAGCCGGTCGAGATGTATACAAACCACCAGTTGCAGGTAACAGCCAGCGGCAATGTTAAGGATGAGCCCGGCAGCAGAAAGCTTTATCAGTTCCTTCGCTCTGACTTTAACGCACGAAGAAAGCCCGGGACGCTCCCTGAATTATTGGCGAAGCTGCGGCAACTCAAGATTCCCACCGACCGCTCTGCACCGAAGGTCGAAATCCTCGGCAAATCGAGTGACGAGGGCGGAGAAATAGAGCGCATCAGATTTGAGAGTTCACCGGGGATATGGCTCAACGCCACTTTGCATATTCCATCTTCTCCAGGAAAGAAACCCGCCGTGCTGTTGCTAAAGGGTGGCAACACTTTTGGTCTGATGCCCACGGCCAGCATGGCGGAACACATGGCAAAGTCTGGCTGCGTCGTGCTGGAGATGAAACCTCGGCGGTCCCAGATGGAAGTCCACGAGGGGCCGTTTGCCGGCGACTACGTCACTGACGTGCAGGCCAACCTGATCGGCCTTAACCTGCCTGCCATGCGGGCGCACGACATCTTGCGTGGGGTTGATCTGCTGGCGGCCCGTTCTGACGTTGATCCCAATTCTATTCGCGCCGCCGCCCGGGGTTTAAGCGGCATCTGGCTGCTGCTCGCGGCCGCGGCTGACCCGCGGATTGGCAAGGTCTGGATTGACAGGACGCCTTACAGCCTGCGCGCGGCGTTGGACCACTCGATGGCGGCCGACTTGTGGGACGCGGTCATCCCCGGTTTTGCTCTCCATTGGGACCTGAATGACCTGGTGAAAGCCATGGGAAAACGGCAAGTGATCTGGACGGACCCGACAAACTGGTTGCGCCGCGTTGTCGATATTGGATCGAGCTATCAGTATCGTTACGTCGTGGGGGACACAACGGATTTAGGCAACGCACAGGACAACGCGTACATTCAGGAACTACTCAAGTAATCAGGCACCCTGTGCCGTTTCCTCATATCACGGCTCAACGACCAGGATGGCTGCGGATTTAACAAATCCGTCGCGAAGGCAGTCGAGGATGGCAAGGTTTCCGGTGTGCGTGTACCCCATGTCATCGGCCCGTGTGATAAGAATTATTTCCCTGCCGTCGCTTGCCATGGTTGCTTTCTCGCGAACTGATTCACAAGGGATACTTCCCGCACTCGCGCACGGCCTTATACATCGCCAGAACATTCTGTGCAGGCACACGGGCCTGAACATTGTGTGTGGTGTTAAAGACGTATCCGCCGGACTTGCCAAAAATCTTCAACCTCGTGCAAACTTCCTGCCGAACCTCTTCGGGCGTGCCGAAAGGAAGAGTACGCTGCGTGTCCACGCCGCCGCCCCAGAATGTTGCGCGATCGCCGAACTCTTTCTTCAGTTCTTCCGGCGCCATGCCTGCAGCCGAACATTGGACCGGATTGATGATGTCGAACCCCGCATCGACAAAGTCCGGAAGCAACGCGCGGACAGAACCGCAGGAATGAATGAAACACTTCCACTGGGTGTTCTTGTGAATCCAGTTGTTGACCTCGCGGTGGAACGGCTTAAAGAGGTCTCGGTAGGATTTCAAGGAAATAAAAGGGCCGTTCTGTTGTCCAAAGTCAGTCCCTGAAACAAACACCGCCGTCACGCGATTCCCAACAGCCGCGAAGACTTTTTCCAGATTCCTGATTCCGATCTCACACTGCCGCTCGAAGATTTTGTAAACGTGGTCGCGGCGCGTCACAGTGCTGATGTACCACTCCTCAATATCGCGAATCCCTTTCGGGTGCTTCAGCCAGGGGGCGGGTACCAGCGCAATATCCCCAAACGCCGTGCCGCCAAAGTTGGCCAGAATGGCCTTGTCCGTTTGGGTGTATAAGCGTTCTGCTTCGCGGCGGAAATACTCGAGGTCATCGTCAGCAACGGGACCGAATTCCTCCAGGTTGTCTTCAACGCTAAGGGTGTTTTCGTCGATGGGAGGCTGGCGCACGATGGAATCAAAATAAAACCCGCCCTTCGGCATGCGACCGCTGGGCGGAACGGACTTGTCACCTTCGGGGTACATCAGGATGTCACCGTTGGCGTCGGGTTCGATGTTGAAGCCTTCCGGGACCAGCACCGGCGTGCCTTCAAAAGTTGTCCATGGTTTCCAGCCTTCGTTCTTGAAGCCAAACATGGTGGCAGGTTTGCCGAGCCCTACCACATCGACACCGAGCGCCCCCATCAGGTCCGGCTTGATCTCGCCGAGCATCTGGTAAGGCTCCGTCACTTTGACGGGCGTCCCCGGCGGATCTAGTTGGAGCGCCTGGCGAAGCTGGTAGACCGTATCCACCTGCATTCCGGTCACCGAGCTTGCTCCCAGGTCCAGCGGAACGCGGTCCGGATCCTTGTGCTCAAGCGCCATCTGAACCCGCTCGCGTGATGTCATAAGCGATGCCCTCCACTAAGACTGACCGGTGCATGAGGCAGGAGCAGTGCACCTTTGCGAATCCCCGTTTACGCCGCAGCCAGGCTTCGCGCCAGGTCCACGGCGGCAGGGGCGTCCTTACCGTAACCGTCGGCGCCGATCGAACGCGCCCAGCTTTCCGTTACCGGCGCGCCCCCCACCATCACCTTCACCTTTTCTCGCAACCCGGCGGCAGCTAGCGCCTCGATAACGGACTTCATGTTCACCATGGTAGTCGTCAGCAGCGCCGACATCGCCACCAGATTCGCATCGTGCGCGCGAACGGCATCCACGATCTTTTCTGCCGAAACGTCAGCGCCCAGATCAATAATGCGGAAGCCGGCGCTCTCCAGCATCATCGCCACGATGTTTTTGCCGATGTCGTGCAGGTCGCCTTTGACGGTGCAGCAGACCACCGTCCCCGCCGGACGCGCAGCGGCATCGCCAACCAACAGCGGACGCAGGATGTCGGTTGCAGCGCGGGCAGCGCGAGCGGCAATCAGAACTTCCGGGATGAAGAATTCGCAATCGCGCATGCGTCGCCCAACTTCATCCATCGCAGGAACGATGGCCTTGGGGAAGATGTCTGCCGGCTTGATCCCCTCGCTCAACGCCTTCTGGGTCAACTCTTTCACCACCGGAGCTTTTCCGTCGATAATGGCCTGCTGCATTTCTTCAAATAAACTCATGGTGCACTCCTTCTAACTCTGAACCTCGGATAGCTGCGGAAAGGCAAGCCCGTCAACAAACACTTCCTGGAACTTCGCGTCAGACTTCAAAGCCACGTGCTCGATCTTCCGGCGCAGCCGCCCGTAGGAACCGCCTTCGTCATCACCGGAAAAAAGCGCCAGCTTGGCGCCCAGCAAGGCCGTGTTTCCCGCCGGCGAAACCTGGTCGATAGGCATGTCAATCAAGCCGATGCGCCGGGCGCTCGCACGGGAAATATAATTGCCAAAAGCGCCGGCCAGGTAAAGCTTTTTCACGTCGTTGATGCCGGCGCCGAGACGGCCGAGAAGAAGACTCAAGCCCGCTGCGATTGCGCCCTTTGCAAGCTGAAGTTCACGGATGTCGCTTTGCGTCAGCACCACAGGGGTGGCAAGGGTCCATTCTTTGCGGCCATTTGAGAAGCGGCCGGAAGGATCGATGAGCTGAAGATCCAGACCGGCAGCCACCGCATCCACCAGGCCGCTCCCGCACAAGCCCTGCGGTGCAGCGTTTCCCAGCACGTGGCAGACCAGTTGCTGGCGCTCCACCACCACCTGGCTGATGGCGCCCGTGGCGGCTCGCATGCCCATGCTGATTCGAGCGCCCTCAAAGGCAGGGCCGGCCGCCGTCGAAGCACAGAGCAGCCGCGAGTTGTTCCCGACAACAATCTCGCCGTTGGTGCCAAGATCAATCAGACCACCAATCTCTTCACTTTCGCTCAGCCGCGTTGCCAGCACTCCCGCCAGCACGTCGCTTCCTACGAATCCGCCCAGACAGGGCAGGAATCGGATGGTTGCTTGCGGATCCAGGTTCCAAGCAAGGGCACTCGCGCGGAATTGTTGAAGGCCGGCGTGCGGCGATTCAAACGGGTAGTGCGAAAGCGGTTCAACGTCAAGCCCGCAGAACAGGTGATGCATCACGGTGTTGCCCACCAGCACCACGTCGCGAATCTCGGCGCGCACGGACTTCGAGGAGAAAATCATCTGATCGATCAGGCTGGCAATCTGGCGCCGGATCAAGTCCGCGAGTTCAGGCAGGTGATCGCCCGCAGTCGCGTATTCGACGCGGCTCATAATGTCTGCGCCATAACGCGCCTGGACGTTCAGCGCCGTCCGCACCGCGAGCACATGGCCCGTGGTGAGATCGAGCAACTGCGCCACCAGCGTGGTTGTTCCCAGGTCCACAGCCACGCCAAGACCTGGGCGCGGCTCAAAAACAAATGGTGAATCATCGGCCAGGATGGCAGCGTCCCATTGGCGAAGTTCAACCACCAGGTTGCCCGCCAGCGAGCACTGGCAAGCCAGGCGCCAGCCGTTGCGCAACTCTTCTTCTGAAAGCCGTTCGCGCTGGGCGTCGTTCAGTTCGGCTGAGCCCTCGCGTACTCGAATCCTGCACCCGCGGCACCGGCCCCGGCCTCCGCAAGGGAATTCCACCCCCTGCTCGAAAAGCAAGTCGCGCAGTGGAGTGCCAGCAGGCGCCGTCAATTCCACTTGAGTCGGCTGAAGAACAATGCGATGTGTCTTCACTTGCTCCAAGTCTATTCGCTTCCTCTCACGTTGCGAATCAGTTTTGCGTCATGGCGCGTGCTCGTGCGCGTAGCATACCAATGCGTGTACGTTGGCTGCGGGAGTATCGCGTGGCACCTCGCAACCTGCACCCACAATGAATCGAGGCCCGGCCTGGCGGTGGCATTCCGCCATCGCGGCATAGACCGATTCCGGCGTTCCGTCGCGGAGATCACGCACGGGATCGATGTTTCCCAGCAGAACCTGGTCAGGCCCCATGGCGGCCCGGGCTTCGTCGAGCGGCGCGGCGGAGTCTAGGTCAACAATGTCGCAACCCAGGCTTCCCATTCCCTGCAGGATGTGGCGCGTATTGCCGCAAATATGGAGCCTCACCCGTGCGCCCAACTCGTGCAGCCCGTCCACCAGCCTCTTCTCGTAAGGCCAGACAAATTCCTCGTATATCTTGCGGCTGACCAGTGACGCTGCCGGGTCGCCGATGCCGATAATGTCCGCGCCTGCACTGATTTGCGTACGGGCAAAGCGCAGCCCAACTTCCACGGTGTAGCCGAAAACGTCGCGGATGAACGAGGGGTCGTCATAAAAATCGAGCATCAACGTGTTGATTCCCCGCAGGTCTGCCGAAGCGCCGCAGGGTCCTTCTATCCAGCCTTCCACAACCTTTCCCCCACCCGCACGTTCCTTCAGCAATGCAATACCCTTGATCCGATCGTGCATGCGCGGCCCTGCAAGCGGATCAGGAATTTCGAGTCTGGCAAGAGAGGACTTGTCCGCTAGGAGGGCCCGGCTCTCCACAACAGAGGGCGGCTGGTCATCAAAATATTCCACCACCGCGCCGCAATCAGGCGCCTCCCGGGTTTCAGCGATGGCGGAAACGTGGTCAAAGTCAAAAGTCTCCGCGGTCAGAACCTGAGCATCGGCCAGCACATGATAGTCTGTGGCATATTCATAGTATTTCTTCCCGATCTGATCCACGGCGAACATCATGGTAATGGGCATGACGGGCAGGCAATCGACCGCCTTGCCGTCCAACATCGCAATAACCCGTTCGCGACCGCTCATTCCCATTCCCTCAATCTGCCTTGCCGCCCACGGGATTACCCGAGCAGGCTGAATTATCAACCGGCCGGCTCAGCGGCAATGATGCCTTCATCGTATTTTGCGACAATCTGAAATCCCGGCGGGACAATCAGGAACTCCGTCTCATCCCACTGTCCGTCCAACAGGCGCCGGAGCAGGCCGAGGTCTCCTTGCACCTTTTCAAACGTCCAGCCGCGCCCCGCTGCATCCTGGCGCGTTCGCTCTTCAAAACTCCCGTCTGGTTCGATTCCCATCTCGATAAAAGTGAACTGCCGGTAGTGCCGCGTCAGATTGCCGAGTTCCTCCTGGAGATAACGCGCGTTGTCCTCGCCGTAGCGCGCCACCATTTCTTCATAAGTCTGCAGAAAGCCCAGCTGTTTACCGAGCGCAAGCTGGCTGAGTTCTCCGTCGGCGCCGCCGCGTTCAATCCAACCTGTCGTCGTGAAGTACACACCTGGGTGGGTCTCGAAGTAGTCCATGTAACGGGAGGCATTGCCCATGAAAAGCGTGATGCAGTCGTGCGCCCGGGGGACCACCAGTTGCCTCTCACGAGAGGTCAGTCCCACAATTCCGTTGTTGCAGAGCCCGTAGCCAAGCAGGATGGCATCGTAGGGAGTGTTGTCGATTCGGTCGATGGCTGCCTGCAGGCGCGCGTGCATTTCCGCCGTGCCAACGTCGTGCAGCCCCTTGGGAAGGAACTCCACATCAATCGTGTGCGGCGAGCGCGCAATCAGCGCGCACATTTCGCGGAAGAAGATTTCGCAACTGATCAGTCGCAACCGCATAAGACTGTTTCGAGGCTCTTGCGCCAATCACAAGCACGCCGCAAGTTCGCGAATGAACTCCGGCGACGTGCCGCAGCAGCCGCCAATAAAGCTTGCACCAGCCGCAACCAGCGCTTTTGCCTGGCTGGCAAAGGATTGAGGCGTCTCGCTGTAATGCAGCCGCCCATCTAAAAGTTCCGGCAACCCGGCGTTCGGCTTCATCCAAAGCGGCAAGTCCGTAACGGCCCGCAGGCGTTTGCAGATCGCAATGTACCCTTCTGCGCCCTGGCCGCAGTTGGCTCCCACCACGTCTGCTCCGGCAGCCGTCAGCACGCCCGCGGCTTCCTCCGGCGTAGTTCCCATCATCGTGCGGTCGTGTTCACGCCCGGAATCAAAAGTCATGCAAGCGACCACTGGAAGGCCCGTCGCGGCGGCCGCCGCTACTGCAAGTTTCGCTTCAGCAGGGTCGCTCATGGTTTCGATCACAATCGCGTCGGCACCGGCATCGGCCAACGCCCGCGCCTGCTCCTCGAACGCCTGGGAGACTTCCTCGGCGCTCACTTCCTCCGCGAACAGCAGTTTGCCACACGGCCCCATCGACGCAAAGACTCGAGCGCATCCAACCGCGGCCCTGCGCGAAATTTCCACGCCGGCACGGTTGATGCCCTGCGCTTTTCCCGCAAGATTATGACGGGCCAGCATGATGCGGTTGGCCCCGAAAGTATTGGTCAGAATAATCCGGCTACCCGCTTCTACATAGGCGCGGGCGACTTGCTCCACACGCTCCGGATGTGACAGGTTCCACTCATCAGGACAATCGCCAGCCTGCAAGCCGCGCGCCTGCATCTCCGTTCCCCATGCACCGTCGGTCAGAACGGGAGCCGCCGCCAGTAGTTCTTCGAACAGCCTTTTCATAGCCTTCTCTCAACCGGTGCTCTTATCAGCCTAGTTGACCCGAACCAAAGGAACTGGCAAGCCACCGGTATTTCTGCAGGATATCTGGGAGTTCATACAAGAGGTCACGGACGTCACCGGATCTATCTTCAACTCTGGCAGTGGTAGCCCAGTTTCTGGATAAGTTCATATTGCACTCCGGGGGCACTCCCGAAAGCCCGCGCAGGAATGAGGTGCAAATGGCCAGGGCCAGGACAGAACAAGACGTTTGCAACCCAGACGTAAATGGACAATGCAGTTAGAATGTCGGCAAAACCGCGCGCAGAAAACGCACGGCCGCCAAGCTGCAAAGGATATCACATTCCGTTTGGAAGCTCCTTGAACTTCTGGGTGGCGCTTTGTCAGCAAGAACGGAGGGAATGAAATGCTTGCCTTCGGATATCGGGCAGAAGATCAGCGTGCGAATCAAAACCCGGACATGAAGCGACCCAAATTTGCTGACGGTTCCCAGATGAAGCCAGTGCAATGTCGAGCAGGAGTTAGGTCCATTGACCGAAGCTAATGAGATGTGGAAGCCACCGCGTTACTCTGAACATTGTTCCCCTGAGGAACCGGCCGCTTGCGAGTCTTGAGGAAAGAGACCAGGTCGTTCAGCTGCTCTGAAGAAAGAATCCCGCCAAAGGCAGGCATGAGTTGCGCGCCGTTGGCAATCCGAATGGTCATTTCAGCCGGAGTCAGGCGGTCCGCCACGTAAGTCAGATCGGGTCCGCGGTGACCACCCTGGCCAGCGATGGAATGGCAGAATTCGCAACCCTTCTTGTGGAAGAGAATTGCGCCCTCGTAAACTGGGCCGCTGGTAGCTCCAACAACCTGCGTGCTAAGCGGCTGCGCATTGAAGTCGGGCGACCAGGGCGCCCGCTCGCCTTCAATGCAGAGGGTTCCAATCGTTACCCATATCAGGATAACGGTGCCAATTGCCCAGGGACGGCGCAGAGGATGCCGCTCGCCTTTGCTCCCGAATATGGGCACCAAGATAAGGATGGCGCCGAACAACAGTGGACCAAACAGAATCACCGGAGTTTCAAGACTCGAGGGCAGCAAAGCCAGGACGGCAAAGTACCAAAGGAAATACCAATCCGGCCGCGGGTAGGCTTCCATGATTGTCGGATCGGGTGGGGCTGCCAGATGAGGCGCCCCAACTACAACGGCCAGGATGACCAAAACTACGATCATCGCGACCCCAAACACCGCGTCACGCCAGGCTGCATCCAGCCAGAAGGGCCGCCCTTCCCGTTCCAGCAGGTTCTCATACCATTTCCTGTACGTTTTGGGATCGACCGGACGGCCGGCAACCGGCGGCTCGGAAATTCCGTGCTTCAGGACAAGCATGAGATGGGCGCCAAGAAAAGCAAAGATTGCCGCAGGAATCATGAAGACGTGAATGGCAAAGAAGCGGGTCAAGGTGGCACCACCCACGGTGTCGCCAGCCAGAATAAAGTGAGCGATATACTTGCCGAGAACTGGCGCCCTGCCGGCCTGTTCCGCTCCTACAATCACCGACCACACGGCAACGTTGTCCCATCGCAGAAGCTGGCCGGTAAAAGCCATGCCCAGCGTCAGGAACAGCAACACAACTCCGGTCAGCCAGTTCAGCTCGCGCGGGTACTTGTAAGACCCATGGAGGAAAACCCGCATGACGTGAATACCAACTAACAGGACCATGGCGGAAGCGCCAAAATAGTGGAGCCCTCGGAGGAAGTGCCCCAACAGCGCCTGATGGGAGATGTACTGAAGGCTGTTATAAGCGTGCGCCGCTGAGGGAACATACATAGTAGCAAGTGCAATCCCGGTGACAATCTGAATGATAAACGCTAGCAGCGTGGCGCTGCCAAAAACGTACCACCAGCCTGTTCCGGGAGGAACGGGATGGCAGCCAACCCATTCCCAAAGCGAAGCGATACCCGTGCGATCATCAAATTCATGCCAGATACGTCTAAGAAGCTTCATAAGAAACCAGTCCGTGCTTGTAGGCCGGAAAGCCGGCGCCGTCCCCCATTTGAATTGCCAGAACCGGAAACCCCACAAATTCCTGAATGCCCTTAGGGCAATGCAATCAAAGTCATCGTGCCAAGCTCGAGCCGGCACGCTGACTACGTTGTGGTTATGGGTACGGGGCTGGTCAAAACTTCAACCTGTCCGTCGCGCACTCGTACCGGATAACGAGGCAGGGGTTTCGGCGGAGGACCGGACGCGACTTTCCCGTTCTCGTAATATACCCCGCCGTGGCACGGGCACAGAAAAAGCTCGGCGTCCGGCAGCCACCTGACGGGGCATCCCAGATGAGTGCAATCCACCGAAAAGGCAATAAACTCTTCCTCGCTGTTCCGGCGAAGCCATGCCGCAGTTCTGGCTGTAACCCCCGCCCAGGGAAGCGGCGAGGCGTCGACAAAGGTAACTTCCACTGTCGTACCAATCTTGAATTGCTCCACCGGGCCAACGGGCCGCCAGATTCGTGGAACTTTTTCAACCACCGGAGCGATCAGGAATCCGATGAGGGGAATCCCGACCAGACCGGCGGCAAATGTCCCAAGTCCAACGCTCAGCACAGTGAGGAACCGGCGGCGAGTGGCAATCTCTAACGTTTCTCTCGCCGGAGGACTATTCCGCAGCTGGGTGTCCGTGCTCATGACGAAGTTTTCCAATCCAACCCACAATTGAAATCACGAAGAGCACCGCTCCAACCAGAGAAATCAGGGGAGTGGTCACGATGCCCCAGAGAAGACAGACCATGCCAAGCGCCATAAAGACCGGCGTGTAAGTCGGTTCCGGAATATGCACGCCCTCCGGCACCGTCCACTCTTGTCCGGGAACTCCGGGCTTGCCCGAAGATCCGCTACCGCTCATCGCATTGCTGTTTGTTTTTTCCATTTCAAACCTTCAAATTTCCGAAACCGTTGCGGTTCAGAATTGTCCTCCATGTTCTGCAGAAACGATGCTGGAAGGCACGGGAACCGTTAGATCGCGCTCGGGCAACCGGTACCACCGCGCCAGCGTGGCCAGGATGAAGGACAGAAAAACCAGGCACGCCGGAACCCACATGAGAAGTCCGCCCCATTGCTGGTCCACCGATGGCGTGATTCCCCAATCGCCACGCAGAACCGGCAAGATCCCGTAGGGATCGGCGGGATTGATGTAAGCCGGATAATGCCCGAGGGGCGCAAAGGTGATAACAATGGCCAGCACCGAGTGCGCCGAGCAGGCCGCGAAGGTATAGGCAACTGCAGCCAGCGGCTCCATCCGAAGTTCTTCAATGGGCGAGATCACCGGCCACCAGAAGATCGTGGCGCCGACAAGGAACGAAAGATGCTCAACCACATGAATATGCTCATTGGCGACCGCGGCGTTGTAGAGAGGCGGCCAGTGCCACAGCCACATGACTCCCACACCGAGCGACCATGCCAGCAACGGCTTGCTCAGCACTGCTTCGGCACGCTGCACCCAGGGGTAGCGTAGCGCCTTCTGAGCCATCTCTCTGGGGATGCCCATCAGAAGCAGCGGCGGCACCGCCAGGATCAGCAGAATGTGCTGAAGCATGTGCGCGCTGAACAGATAATCGTCTGAAAGCGTATCGAGCGGTGAAACCAGCGCCAGCAGAAGCACGATGACGCCCGCCAGGAACGCCAGCGCTGCCTTCGTGAACCTGAACCGTGCCGCCACCGCATAGACTATCAGCAGACCGGCGCACCCGACTACTACCGAGGGTTCCCAGTCCCATGCCGAGAGCATAAAATGTGACATTGTCATAACCCGCTCCTCAGAACACTGTCCACAGGTAGATGACCGAGAAGATCACCACCCATATCCAGTCAACAAAGTGCCAATACAGGGCAACCGTTTCCACGGCCGAGGATTGCTTTTCGGCAAAGTCACCTTTGAGTGCCAGCGCAAAAACCACCGCAAGCGCCACCAGGCCCAGCAGAACGTGCAGACCGTGAAAACCTGTCAGCGTGAAGAACGATGTACCAAAAATGTCACGGCTGACAGTGACGTCTTCACCGTAAAGGTGCAGATATTCACTTCCCTGGCCGAAAAGAAATATGGCCCCAAGAATAATCGTGATTAACAGCCATCCCCGAAAAGCGCGCTGACTTCCGCGCCGCAATCCAACTTCCGCCCGCCAAACAGTCAGGCTGCTGGAAAGGAGGAAGACGGTATAGATACCGGCCTTCAGCGGGTCCAGAACCTTTGCTGCCATGACGCCAGTGTTTGAAATGCTGTGGTAATACACGTAGGCGATGATCAGGAAAAGGAAAAAGGTTCCCTCCGAGACCAGAAACAACAGCATGGCCAGCTTGTTGTTGTCCCATGTTTGCGCGAGTGTTTGAGCTTCAGTGTTCATGTTTCCAATCTGGGTTCTCCGGGTGCGCCAAGTCCCATAACGGCCGGCGACTGCGGATGGGCGGAATGCGGTCAAAGTTGTGGACCGGAGGAGGCGAAGTCGTCGCCCACTCCAGCGACCACCCATCCCAAGGGTTGTCACCCGCAACCTCGCCCTGACGCAGACTCACCACGATATTGCATAAGAAAATCAACGAGGAGATTCCCATAATCACGGCGCCGATGGTTGCAATCATATTCAGAAGGCCCCAACCCGGAAGATTCGGATAAGTGTAAACGCGGCGGGTCATGCCCATCAGCCCCAGAAAATGCATCACGAAAAACGTCATATTGAAACCGATCAGCATGGTCCAGAAGTGCCACCTGCCGAGCTTCTCTGAGAGCATGCGCCCGCTCATCTTGGGGAACCAGTAATAGAGCCCCGCGAATATTCCAAATACCGTGCCGCCGAAAAGGACATAGTGGAGATGCGCCACCAGGTAGTATGTGTCGGTGACCTGCCAGTCAATCGGAAAGACCGCCAGCGTCACTCCGCTCAGGCCGCCGATCGTAAACACGATCAGAAAGGCCACAGCAAACAGCATGGCCGTGGTGAGGCGGATGGAACCATTCCACATGGTGGCAATCCAGTTGAAAATCTTGACACCCGTAGGCACTGCAATGAGCATGCTGCTGATGGCGAACATGGTGTCAATGGAGTGACCCAGGCCCACGACGAACATGTGGTGCGCCCAGACCAGAAACCCGAGCGCGCCGATGGCCACGGTCGAAGCCGCTACGTATTCGTAACCAAAGATCGGCTTCCTGGAGAAAACGGGAATAACTTCTGAGATCATTCCAAAGGCAGGCAGGACCACAATGTAAACTTCCGGGTGCCCAAAAGCCCAGAAAAAGTGCTGCCAAAGGATGGCGGACCCGCCGGATTGTGCCTGGAAGAAGTGCGCGTTCAGCCGCCTGTCAATCAGCAGCATCACCAGCGAAGCGTTCAGCGCCGGCAACGCAAGGATGATGAGAATCTGCGTAACCAGCACCATCCAGACAAAAAGAGGAAGCCGACGGACGCTCAGTCCGGGAGCCCGGAGCTTGATGATGGTGACAATCAGGTTGATGGCCGCAATCACTGACCCGATGCCCGCGATCAACAACCCCAGCGAGTAATAATCAACTCCCGGGCTTGTCGAATAAGCCTTTTCGCTCAGCGGAGCATAGCTGAACCATCCTGCCGCCGGGGCCCCACCCGCAATAAAACTGAAGTAAAGCAGCAACCCGCCGAACATCAGCAACCACAGGCTCAGAGCGTTCAGCCGCGGGAAGGCCACGTCGCTTGCGCCGATCATCAGGGGAACCAGGTAGTTGGCGATTCCCGTCAGCACCGGCACGGCCACCAGAAATATCATGGTAGTGCCGTGCATCGTAAAAATCTGGTCGAAAGTGCGAGGCGAAAGAAACGTATTCATGGGCCAGGCCAATTGAATCCGGATCAAAAGCGCTTCAATGCCACCAGCCCCGAAGAAAACCAGAGAGGCCAGCAGGTACATGATGCCAATCTTTTTGTGATCGACGGAGGAAACCCAGGCCAGCAACCCCGTAACCGGTTCCTTCGGTCGCGCCAGCGGAAGCACCTCTCCTGTTCCGGGAAAAGGGACGTCGCTCATTTCAAAGTCTCCAAATATGCCACTAGTTCCTGCACCTGCGCCGGGTTCAAATTAAAATCGGGCATGTGGGCCCCCGGCTTGTAAGCCTGGGGATTCGATATCCACTTTCCGAGGTTTTCCGGTGTGTCTTTCAACCGCCCGGCTGCAAGGGTCTCGCGGCTTGCCACGTGCGTCAGGTCAGGGCCGATGTCCGCCTGCGCAGGTGTGCCCGCAACCGTGTGGCAGTTAACGCAGGTAAGGTCATTGAACAACTTGCTTCCCGCTGCAGCCTCGCCTGAAACCGGGATGGGTGGAACTTCAAGCTGTTGCTGCTCCCATGTCTTGAATTCAGCCTCCGGTTCCGCAATCACCCGGATCCGCATCCAGGCGTGCTGAGCGCCGCAATACTCGGCACACGTTCCGAGATAAGTCCCCGGCTTGTCGGCCTGAATCCAGAAGTGGTTCGGGTGGCCGGGAATCGCATCCATCTTGCGGCCCAGGTCCGGCACCCACCAGTCATGAATCACATCGGCGGATTTCAGCTCAACCAACCACGGCTTGCCCACGGGAATGTGGATTTCATCGGCAGTAACGACGCTGGATTCGGGATATCGCGCTTCCCACCACCACTGGTGCGCAACAATCACCAGATTCGGCTTTTCTCCTGGACGGGGAGAAGCATCAGCCTCATGCATCGTCCGGATTGCAAAGATGCAAATGACGGCAACGGTCAGCAAGGCGCCGATGGTCCAGGTTTTTTCCAGGCGCGAGTTTCCAAATACCTGCCGCGGTTCGGCACCATCTGGACGGTGACGGAACCGGATGACGGCATACAATACGAGCGTCGCGACCAGGACAAAGATGGCCAAAATCACAATGCCCACAAAGATGAACAGGTGCGTGATGGCTTGCGCTTCCGGAGAGGCCGGTGAAAATGGAGAGTTGTTTAACATCGCTCAGTTAATAAACCTCACCATCCGCCCGTCTAGATCGAGGGCGCTGGGAACATCTTGCAGGTCGCCGGCAGGAGGAGCTGTCTGCACTGCAAAAGCCCCGTTTCCCAACCTTGAGGTTAGGTAACCGGATGCTTGAACGGTCCAAGCATCCGCCTAGCAACGGCGCGACCCTTTTTAGTGAAAGCCCACTCTGATTGTTTCTACGAATCCCCAGTCAGACAAACCGCAAATTGCTCCCGTGAGCAATGTCGCCCCGCGGTTTCATAGCGCCCGACTCAAACACGATAAATTTAAGGATAAAGCCCCAATGAACCTAAAACAACACTATACCTTATACCACAATCCCACACTGAAAGACAATCCGAGTCGTTTTAGTTAGGTGCTTCAAGCCTACGCTCCGCAGCACTTCTTGTACTTCTTGCCGCTGCCGCAGGGGCAGGGATCGTTTCTCCCCGTCGGCCCCTTGTCAGAAGCTTCTGCTTCCCGCAATCTTACCCACTCCATAACGTTAGCAGGCGCCCGGCGCTGCTGGAGTTCCCCGGCCATGAATCTCATGTATGGATCGATGTGGTTGAAGAACTTCTTGTACCCGGCGCAAAGATAATTGAGGCCTTGCTCGCCGTCGGGAGTGCGGATAAATCGGTGCTTGGGACATTCGCCGTTGCAGGCAAATCGTACTTCACATTCACGACAATATCGCGGCAGCGTATCAAGCTTGTCCTGGCCGAACTTGCGCTGCTGGGCGGAATTCACCAGCTCGCTGATCGGGTTTTCCATGATGTTACCCAGCTTGTTCTCCGGGTAAACAAAATGGTCGCAGGAATAGAGGTCGCCGTTATGCTCCATGGCCATGGCCGATCCGCAGGTGTCACGGAAAACGCAAAGGCTGGCCGGGTAGCCCATCCAGCTTTCGAGCGCCACGTCAAACATCTGGACAAAGCAACGCCCCACGTCGTTACGAACCCATTCGTCAAACATCGCACACAAAAACTTGCCGTACAGCAGCGGCTCAACTGACCACTCGGAAACCTGTGAGGGATCTTCCGCGCCGGGGCCGATCAGCACCAGTCCTTCAGGATTCGGCGTCCTGGCGATTCTTTCCACGATGGGGATGAACTGCATAAACCCGCTGCCGTTTTCACAGAGAAAGCGGTAGACGTCGAGCGGATGGTGGGAATTGTGGCGCTGCACAACCGTCAGCGTGTTGAACTCCACGCCGTGTTTCTTCAGATATCCCAGGCCGCGCATCACTCGCTTGAAGGTCGGCTGGCCGCCCTTGTCCACTCGGTAGTGGTCGTGCAGCTTCTGCGGTCCGTCAATCGAAAGGCCTACCAGAAATTGATTTTTTGAAAGGAATTCGCCCCATTGGTCATCCAGCAGAACACCATTGGTCTGGAACGCGTTTTCGATCCGCTTCCCGTCGGCGTACTTCTTCTGCAACTCGACGACCTTCTCGAAATACTCAACGCCGAGCAGAGTTGGCTCACCGCCCTGCCAGGCAAAAGAAACCTGCGGGACATTCTGGGCCTGAATGTAATCCCGGACGTAGGTTTCCAGCACGTCCTCGGGCATGGCCCAGTTCGATTGGCTCGGGTAGAGGTTCTCTTTTTCGAGATAAAAGCAGTAACGGCAGTCCAGGTTGCAGATGGGCCCGATCGGCTTTGTCATGATGTGAAAAGCCGCGACGGGTTCCTGCATGGGTTGTGGCTTCCCAGCAACGCTGCTGTCAGGTGATTGGCCCATATCTGGTCAGTCTATTCCATGAGGCAATCGGGCGCAATGAAGTCGGCGGCCGCGCAATAATCGAGATCGTTTTTTCTACCGCCGCTTTTACGGGTGTCGAACGATGTGCAATCGCGCGACGCAACACCAAACAGAATACGTTGTATTGTGGACTGCTTTGGCTGAAAATCACTTCCATGAAAACTCGGAAACCACAGTCCGGCAGGGGGGCGCAAAAACCGCGCGGTGCGAACAAGAACAACGTGTTGACAATGGAAATACCCGGCAGCAGTAAGGGAATTCACAACACGACAATGCAGGGCCGAGGTCGCCTGAAAATCACCGAGGTGCGCGTTATCGTCACCTGCCCTGACCGCAACTACGTGCTGGTCAAAGTTATCACCAGTGAGTTGGGACTTTACGGCGTGGGCGATGCCACGCTTAACGGCCGCGAACTAGCTGTGGCCGCTGCGCTTGAAAAGCACATTGCGCCCATGCTGATCGGCCGCGACCCGGAACAGGTGGAAGACATCTGGCAAAGCCTCTATCGTGCTCCTTACTGGCGCTCGGGGCCCGTCCAGATGACGGCCCTTGCCGGCATCGACCTGGCGCTGTGGGACATCAAGGGCAAGCTGGCCGGGATGCCGGTCTATCAACTGCTCGGCGGGCGCACCCGGCGCGGCGTGCTGGCCTATTCCCACGCAACCGGAAACAGCTTTGACGAAACTGAAGACGCGGTCCGGCGCGCCATGGATCGCGGCTTCAAGGCCGTGCGCGCGCAGGTGGCCATCCCGGGACTCGAAGGCACCTACGGAACGTCGCTGACGAAAACGTCCGAAGAAACAGCTGGGCGCGTTGACCAGCAGGCCGACCTTCCCGCGACGGAAGTGTTCGAGCCGGGCCCGTACCTGCGCACCATCCCCAAGCTGTTTGAGCATCTTCGCCTGAAGCTCGGCGATGAGGTCGAACTGCTTCACGACGTCCACCAGAAACTCGGCCCGCTGGAAGCCGCGCGACTGGCGCACGATCTGGAGCCTTACCGCCTCTTCTTTCTGGAAGACCCGGTGCCGCCGGAAGCCAAGGACGGCCTGCGCATGGTGCGGCAACGATCTTCCACGCCCATCGCCATTGGAGAGATCATTCATTCTCCGCTCGACTTTGTGCCGCTGATTACCGAACGGCTGATCGATTACCTTCGCTGTGCCGTCACGCACATCGGCGGCCTGACCGTTGCGCGCAAGCTGGCAGCGCTGGCTGAGTTCTACCAGGTAAAGACCGCCTGGCATGGGCCCGCGGACGTGGGGCCACCGGCCCACGCGGCAAGCGTACATCTCGACCTCGCGCTCCAGAACTTCGGCATCCAGGAGATGGTCTTTTTCCCCGACGTGGCACGAGAAGTGATTCCGGGCGGTACGACATTTCATAGGGGCTACATGAACGTTGAAGATTCGCCGGGATTGGGAATCGATGTGAACGAGGAACTGGCAAAGAAAAATCCCTACCGGCGGTCGTATCTGCCGCTGGCCCGGCGTAAAGATGGCAGTGTCCATGACTGGTAAGAATGAGGGCGGAGTGGGAGTTTAAATGGACTGTAAACGTCTCCGGTTCGCTTTTTAACAGTTATTTATTTTCAACAACATGGCCGGGTTCGTTCTTGGGTTCGTTTTGGGTTCGTTTTTTCAACAGCTACGTATTTTCAATAACTTCCCGGCTTCGCTTTTGGGTTCGTTTGGGTTCGCTTTTCCGGCCCGATCATTTGTTTTCAACAACTTCTCGGGTTCGTTTCTCAAAAAACGTGTTTTTTTGTCCCACGCATTTCGGTTGCCAAAACAGCCATCTAATAATTTCAGTAACTTACAACCATCAGGCAATCTTCCGAGACTGGTTAATCCTTTGGCTGTCAGACCGCCCAACCTCAGTTTCGTAACGTAGTCTTAGCGCTTAACACTGCGGGTTTCCGTGTTCCCAGACGGGAACCGCAGGGCCGGACGACAGGCCCCGCACTTCAAGGGCCGCTCGCAGCCACGCACAGAGTGAAGGCTATCACGCTAGGCTCGCATTGTCAAGAAAAATCTTCCGAAGGCGCACCCTGGCCCGGGCCCAAAGGGGCCGTCCAGCCTTGCCATGTCTCAGCAAAGTGGCTTGCGATTTGCAAGGTCAGGGAGACCAAAAGGCAAGCGTCTTCGTCAATATGCGCAAAGCGTGTACCATGTTGTCATGGAAAATCTTGAAGGTAAGGTCGCATTAGTTACGGGAGCGAGTCGTGGAATTGGGCGCGCTATAGCTGTGGCGCTGGCCGGGGCCGGCGCGGACATTGCGGTGAACTTTGTGAGCCGGCCGAAAGAAGCCGCGGAAGTTGAGGCGGCGGTTCTTGGCCTCGGGCGCAGGTGCGCGACAATCCAGGCGGACGTTAGCCGAGCACAGGAGGTGACGCGACTGGTGAGCGAAACCGAGACACGGCTGGGCCCCATCGACATTCTGGTGAACAACGCAGGCATCTCGCGGCCGCAACCCATCGAGGAAATCACCGAGCAGGATTGGGACGACATCCTCACCGTGAATCTGAAATCCTGTTTTCTGGTGACGCAGGCCGTGCTGCCCGGCATGCGGGCTCGCAAGTGGGGACGCATTATCAACGTGTCATCGGTGGCGGCGCAGGTGGGAGGCGTTGTCGGCCCGCATTACGCAGCTTCAAAGGCGGGCATGCACGGCCTGACGCGATTCTATGCGTCGAGGCTGGCGAAGGAGGGGATCACGGTGAATTCCATCGCTCCGGCGCTGGTGATGAGCGACATGCTGGCACAGGTTCCGAACATAACGCCGGAGCGCATTCCGGTGGGCCGCTTCGGCGAGCCCGAAGAAGTGGCCGAGGCAGCCGGGATGCTGGCCCGAAATGGCTACATCACGGGGCAGACCGTCAACGTGAACGGCGGCTGGTGCATGAGTTGAAACCTTAAGCACCGAGATGCGTCTGAGACGGGGTCCGGGCGGGATGATTAAAGGCGGGGGTCGGAATGGTGAACAGGGAATGGCAGCAGGTTCAAGGTTTGAGAATCAAGGTTGTTGATCCAGATGACGACTACCTCGGGGTCGATATTCAGGCGGCGAACCCCAGGTACGATGGGAGCGCTCGAATCTTCGCGGGCCTCCATGAGTTAAGCGCATTTGCAAACCAGATCGGAGGCTTTCCGGCGAGCATTCAAGACGAACGGGTGTACGAGTTCGGGAGTCGTGATCGTTCAATAGCTGGAGGGTATTGCAAGCTTCACCTCCGATGCGTCGACCGCACTGGCCACGCGGTAATTGAAATCGTAATTGAAGACGATGAACTACGGTAGCCCCCGGCCATGTTGAACTGAGGATCAAAGTGGAAGCCGCAGGGATCGATCGGTTCATCGAAAGGGTATTCGAGATCGAACGGGAGAAATCTGGCGAAGCATTGTTGCCCGAAACGAAAGAGCGGTAGGCCGTGGCTGACGCCAAGCGTTGAATTCTATCGGCCGTCCGATCCTGAGCCGCGGTAGAAGACGATGAGTTGGGCGCTAAGCGTCGAAAGGAAGAATCGCAAACGGCGCGGCCTGAAGACCGCGCAACCTACTCACTTCACCTTGAGCAACACGACGCCGTGGCGAGGGACGGTGGCGGTGTAGCTTCCATCGAACTTGCCGAGGTCTTTGCGCGCCCAGAGATCGCGAATTCCAACGGAATCGGGCAGGCCGATATCCTGGAAGCGGACGGTGATGGGCATGGGGCCGATGCCGCGGTTGAACAGGCCCACGGCGCTGCTTCCGTCGGCTAGCGGCTTGACCCAGATTTCGAGCGGGCCTTCCTGCCAGGCGCGGTGGCCTTCCACACCTTCAGCGTCTTGATCGACGGCGACCACTTCCGGGTTGGTCAGGATGTCGAGCGTGTCTTTGCTCATGTGGGCCAGGTCGTTCCCGGCCTGGAGCGGCGCGGCCAGAATGCACCACAGGCTCATCTGCGTCATTTCCTCGTCGTGGTCCAGCTTGCCAATGCCGACCTGGAGGATGTCCGGATCGTTCCAGTGGCCCGGCCCGGCAAAGGGCGCAAGGCCGTCCTGCATGAATCCAAACATCGTGACGCGATTGTAATCGCCGCCGATATCGTCCGTGGTGCGCCACATGTTGCCGCCCACCGACGCTCCCCAGCGCCAAACGCCTTCCAGGCCATACTGGCAAAGGCTGTAAAGGATGGGGCGGCCGGTGCTTTTGAGCGCGTCGCCCATCTTCTTATAAGCCGCCTGCATCTGGTCGGGCGTGTAAACCTTGCTGGCGCTGCACCAGTCGTACTTGAGCAAGTCAACGCCCCACCGCGCATAGGTGCGGGCGTCCTGCTCCTCGTGGCCGTAGCTGCCCTCATAGCCCGCGCAGGTCTTCGGCCCGGGCGATGAATAGATGCCAAACTTCAGCCCCTTGCTGTGGACGTAATCGGCCAGAGCTTTCATGTCCGGGAAGCGGCTGTTGGGATGAATGTTGCCCTCGGCGTCGCGCTGGCCCTGCCAGCAGTCATCGATGCTAATG
The DNA here is from genome assembly GCA_021787735.1 of Acidobacteriota bacterium. Lineage (GTDB taxonomy): Bacteria > Acidobacteriota > Terriglobia > UBA7540 > UBA7540 > SCRD01. Next base: position 24,608 of record JAJYLL010000063.1, read on the forward strand.
TAGGTGTAACCGGCGGCTTTCATCCCGGTGCTGACCAGCGCATCGGCGTTGGCGCGAACAATGGCATCGCTGATGGTGCATTTGTATTGATACCAGTCATTCCAGCCCATGGGCGGCGTCTGCGCCAGCGGCGTCTCCTGCGCACCGGCATGCGCCGCAGTTGAGGCGCAAATCAAGACGGTGATGATGGCACTCGAAATCCAAAGCTGTCTGGTTAATCGCATCGAATGTGTTGACCTCCTCCGATAAAGAAAGACCGCAGGCATAAGGAGCCGAGATTCCACGCTGTCCAAAGACCTGCCCATTATTCTGAGCACCGCGAAGAATCCGTATTGCCTCTTCATGAAACCACAGAGATCCTTCGCTCCGCTCAGGATGACGGGCATGACGGAACGAGGTTCGTAATAAGGCCCCGCCGCGCCCATCGCTAGAAACGCGGTGCCTACACCAGCCCCTTCCTAAAACTTGACCACCGGCGCCAGCGCAACCAAAATCAATCCTGCAATGAAAAAAGCAAACATCAGGGCAAGCAGGCGTTTGGCGGAGCGGTCGGCGTGCGCGAACTCTTTCCACACAAACACTCCCCAGATGGCCGACACCATGGTTGCTCCCTGCCCCAGCGAATACGACGCCGCAGGACCGACCATCTGCACATAGGAGGCGACGAAGTTCGAAATGGTCCCCACACCCCAAATCATTCCTCCCAGCACGCCCCAGAAGTGCAGCGACTTGCTGCCTTTGAGGTAATCCCCGAACCCGACGGGCGGCCCGGAAACCGGCCGTCGCATAAAGATGTAATTCATCGGCACCGTGCAAACCAGGACCCCAATGCCGAACACGTAAGCTACCGTATAGGGGCCCAAATGGTGCGGGCCCGTGAGCGCCTTGGCGACAAAGGGATAGAACAGTCCCATGCCCACGCCGCATAGCACGCTGAGCAGGATGCCTTTGGTGCTGAGTTTCAAGTCCTGCGAAATTCTCCGGTAGGCCATAGCATCCAGCACAATGGCCACGCAAACCAGCGCAATGCCGCCAAACAGCAGCAGCGGGTTCCCGGCCGGCGTGATGATGTAATTGAGAATGGAGCCGATCACCAGCGCCAGCCCGATGCCGATGGGAAAAGCAACGGCCAGTCCGGCAATCGCAATTGCTGCCACCAGCAGGATGTTGGCAATGTTGAAAACGATGCCGCCCACAAATGCCAGCATCAGGTGGTGGGCATCAGCCAGCTCGAGGTTGGTCATAAAGCTATCAGGGCTGCCGGGGCTGGTGGTGCCCAATGTGAATCCCATGAAAACGCAGATCAGCAGGATCCCCCAGACGTAATCCCAGTAGAACAACTCGAACCGCCAGTTCTTGCAGAGCTTCTGGGTGTTGGCCCAGCTTCCCCAGCAGACCATGCTGAGAATCATCATGACGAGAGCGACCGCGTAAGTGGTGGGAACAAACATTGTCTGCGCCTTTCACTCAGAAGTGACTTTTCCTGCCAAATTAAACCCGAAAGCCTCCGGCACTTCCAGCACTATTTTCATCGAGTGGATGGAAGTACACGCCGGCGGAACACGCTCGTGGGCAATGCACGCCCGTGCACGGAAGGAGCGCGGAGCTACCCTGTCCAAAAGGAGGAATCAAATTGTTATGGGTTTTCAGGTCAGGAGTGAATCAGGGGGGACTATGGAACGCGGGGGAAAAGAGGGTGGGGAAAAATGCTTAGCGGGATTTCAGATTTTCTTAAGAGCCGATGATTACCCTGCAGGGCCAATAAGGGAGAAGTGCGGGTCTCTATAACGGGCGGCCGGCCGGCATCAGGAGCCCTGATCGTGAAACTGGAGCATCACGAGGTCAACCCGTCGCCTTACGTCGAATTTGGTCAGGAGATTCGAGACGTGGAACTTGGCTGTCCGCTCAGAGATATTCAGCTTTCTGGCAATCTCTTTGTTTGAGAGATTTTCAAGCAGGCACCCGAGAACCTCGCGTTCACGGGGGCTCAACCGGCTCGGGCCCGCCTTCGCAAGGCGGTGCCGCGTGGTGTGCACAATGGAGTCCATGAAGCGGGAGAGGAGTTGCCGCTCTACCCAGAAACCACCCTCGGCCACTGTTTTCACCGCCTGCGGCAATTGCTCTGCGGCTTCGGAATAATCAAGCAGCCCCTTGGCGCCAAGTTCGAGGAGCGGGAAGGCATTGGCATCCGTAAATTTCTCAGAGAGCACGATGACGCGGGAGTTGGGAAATCGGTTCACCAAAGCGCCAACCAGGACCGTCGCGAAGTGGTCGTGGCCGTCCACGACGTAGACCTTGGCCGTGGGAACCGCCAGGCGGTTGACATCTTCAAAGAAAACCTGGCGCAGCCTGAAAGCTTTCACGGTCAGATGTGACCGGGCAAGCTTTTTTGCAAACTCCTCCAGGATCAACGGATGAGTGGAAAGCAGGCAGACGAGGGGATGGTTGTTCTTATTCGTCCTCCGATCCATAGCCAAGCCTCGCAAATTCATGCCTGCCGGGATTGCGAGCCCGTCGGTAGACGTAGATTTCAGGTGCCAGCTTACAAGCAGCACGCCTGTGCCTTAACACCCAATAATCTTCCTTAGAACGACATTAACAAATGAGCGGCTCGCCCGCAACATGTCGTATTTCAAAAGATTACAGTGTGCGCCGGCAAACTTGAGCGTCACACCGCGCTGCACCCTGTCCTTGCGTTCCACATGCGACCTGACCCTCTTCTAGCCCTTTGTACAGTTGTTGTTCAGGTATTCACCCTAGTAGTCTATTCTTGGCCGTGGAAAAACCTGCCAGATCAGGACATTTCACCGCCCTCAGTTTTAGGTTCTTGCCAGGTGCACGTCTGAATTTTTGATCGACACGTTGAATAGA
>JAJYLL010000064.1 GCA_021787735.1 Acidobacteriota bacterium
GGTAGATTCTCTCTTGAATTTCAAGAGTAATTTTTCTTTTGAAGGTGGAGGAAACTTTTCTTTTTAGCATCAGGCGGCGGCCTCCATTGTGGAAATCTCTGAGGGCGGGAGTTGAAAGAGTTTCGACCCATCGAAGGTTTGCCGATGCTTGAACATGCCGAAGATGGCGTGGAGGAGTTTGCGCATGACGGCGACGAGGGCCTGCATTTTGGCCTTGCCGCGGGCCAGCAGGTGGAGGTAGAAAGCGCGCAGATGAGGTTCATGGCGAAGGGCAACCAGGGCGGGCATGTAGAGGGCGCGGCGCAGATGCCGGTTGCCGGTCTTGCTGATGCGCGGTTTTTTATGGACGGAGCTGCCCGAGGAGTGCTCGCGCGGGTCGAGGCCGGCCTGAGCGACCCATTGGCGGACATCCAACTCCGGACAGAGCACGGCTAATTGCGCGAGGATCTGTACGGCGCTGGTGGGACCGATGCCGCAGGCGCTGAGCAACAGTTGGTAGCGGAGGTTAAGATCCGCATCCTGGCGGATGACCTCGACCGCCTCGCGCGTGAGCCGCTGGACGGCCCGCTCCAAGCTCCGCAGGCTGCGCTGGAGATCACGCACGACGGCAGCGGGCAGCGCGGGCGAGAGCTGCGCGGCATGCAAGCGATTCTTCTCCGCCGCGTGCATGCCGGTGAGTGACTCCAAGCGTCGGGCCAGGGCCTGCAGCGCCAGCGCCGCCGGCGAAGGCCGCGCCCCAGGCTGGAAGGGCATGCGCCGGGCAAACTCGACCAGCACGTCGGTGTCAAGGGGATCGCTCTTGCTGCGCTTCATCAGGGCGTGAGCGAAATGACGGACGGCGCGCGGATTGGCGATCATCAACTCCAAGCCCGCCTCGACGTCGAGCCGCAAAGCCAGGTCGAGGCCATACAGACCCGTCGCTTCCATCACCACGCGCACCGTGCGGCCGGGCGCCCCCAGCCAGTTGACGAGAGCCTTGTGGCCTTCGGGGGTGTTGGGGAACTCGCGCCGCGTGCGGGGCACGCCTTCCCGTTCCAGCCCGGCCAGCAGCAGCCCGGCGCTGACTTCGACTCCACAAACATCATGCTTGTTCATCATCGCCTCCTTGGGTTAGGCTCAGATTCCGGCTCCCCGGCCCATGGCCTTCTCCGACCGAGCTTGAACATGCAGGCTTCCCGCCTCGGCGGGACCTTCGATTCTCCCCGGACTGGAAGAAGAAGCCGGGGGGCCGATCTACCCACCAGGCTCTCGACTCCGCACACACGGACTCGCGCCTCAGCCACGGCCGGCCTCCCCGGAACCCGTTGCCTCCTACCCAATGAGCAAGAGCCCACGGACAGGAGAGCGCTGTCCGTGGCTACCAATTCGCGGATGGCGCCCCGATGGATCGGGACACGACGCGCCGATATGAGAATCCTGCTTCCGACCGCTTGACCGTGGGTTCATCCTTTTTGAAAAGCCCACGGATAATAGGGCATTGTCCGTAGAATCTACCACCTTGCCCCACCCTGCTACGCAGGCTGCTATAATGAGCGGCACATTCCGTTGGGAGGGGGCGTACCGATGCGAGAGAATTTTCCGCGTCTGATTGTCACAGACAGTTCGGGTGACGTACGCGAAGTTGAGATCGCCAAGCCCGAATTTACTCTGGGCCGGCAGAGCGACAACGACCTGGTACTGTTTGAGAGCCGGATTTCACGCCGCCATGCGCGAATTGTCAAATCGCCGCAGGGCTACCTGCTGGAAGACTCGGGAAGCCGTCACGGAACGTATGTGAACGGCACGCTGGTGACAAGCTGCCTGCTGAAGTCCGGCGACCAGATCAACCTGGGCATTGCGGACAGCTACGCGCTGACGTTTCTGATGCAGGAGGCCGAACTGCCCGGCCTGCTGGAAGAACTGGGCAAGGCGACACACAGCCCGGCCCCGCAACTGGAGCACCTGAACCTGCTGCTCCAGGTGGCCCAGATTCTCTATCGCTCGCCCAAGCTGGAAACGGTGCTGACGGCGTTGCTGGATTCCGCGATCAGCATCACGGGAGCCGACCGCGGCCTGCTGTTCCTGCGCGGGGCCGACGGCCAACTCCACATGCGGCTGGCGCGCGCGCAGGATGAAATCACGCTGGAGCCGCCGCCCGACAATTATTCACAAGCCGTGGTGGACCGCGTGGCCGAAACCGGCCGGGAAGAGATGGCACTGGAAGAGGCCGCAACCGGGCGCGCCACGAACGAGACGGTCACCATCCAAGGAAGCGTGCGCGGCGTGGTTTGCGTACCGCTGGTCAAATTTCCGGTGACGGACGCGCGCGGCGAATCGATTTCAGGCGGCGTCACTGAACAGATGGGAGTGCTTTACCTCGATAGCCGCTCGCGGGCCACTTCGCTGACGGGCCTCGACCGCCAGGTGCTGCAAACCCTGGCGGTTGAAGGCGCCACGGTGATTGAAAATGCGCGGCTGCTGCACCTGGCGCGCGAACAGGAGCGCGTGCAGCATGACCTGGCCCTGGCGCGAAACATCCAGCAGGGCCTGCTGCCGCGGGAACTGCCCACCAGCTCCTACTTTGAAATTCATGCCTTTACGGTGCCGAGTTCGGGCGTGGGAGGCGACTACTACGACGCCATCGTGCTGCCGGACAGCCGGTTCGGGTTTGTCGTGGCCGACGTCTCCGGCAAAGGGCTGCCGGCCGCTATCCTCTCCGCCAACCTGCAGGGAGCCTTCGCCGCAGTCGCCGCCGGCGATCACGCATTGGAGGAGATATTCCGGCGGGTCAACGACTTTCTGAGGGAGCGCTCCAGCCCGGCCATGTATGCCACCATGTTTTACGGCGTTATCAATCCCGCCGGAGACTTCAATTTTGTGAATGCAGGGCACGCTTACCCGATGGTGGTCCGCAACGGCGGCGCTGTGGAAACACTGGAAACATCCAACTTCCCCGTAGGACTCTTCCCCGCCGTGACGTTTGAGGCCGGGCACACCCACCTCGACGCAGGTGATATCCTCCTGCTCTTTTCAGATGGATTGACCGAGGCGCAGAACTTCCGCAACGACCTTTTTGGAGAATCGCGGCTCACCGACGTGGCCAAAGAATGCTCAAAGCTGGCCGCCTCCGAAGTCTCAGAAAAAATTCTGGGTGCCGTAAGAGCTTTTGTGGGCAACGCTCCACCCTCCGACGACATGACGCTGGTGGTCCTGCGTTTTGGACGCATGTAACTGAAGGATGAAGTGTGAAGGATGAAAAACCTAGTGTTGAGTTTTGAGTGACAAGTGGTGAGAAGAACCTGCTAAGGGCTCCATTTGATCATGGTAACAAACTCCCCAAAACGATCACGGCGCTCGAATAAGACCGTGGCCATGGTTTGCGGTCTTGTTTGGACCGCCGTCGCTGCGTGTATCATGGCGTACCTCGCTAGATTTCGTCCCGTCAACATTCACCCGCTCCTGCTCGCAGCGATGGTCTTCGTATTCGGTGCACCTGGAATTGGCGCAGGGTGGATGATTATGCGGAGCTACACGCTGGAAAGGCGTCCCCTGCGCTACATACTAATAGCCGCGTTCATACCCTTCGCATTCATCTGGTATTACTTAGAGCGGGCAAAGGACAAGGGTATGATCGACCAGGTTAGGTAAGCCCCTCCGGGGCTGGGTGGTTTAGTGGGTCCTCTTGCCCCATAGCTGGCGCTATGGGCTAAAGGCTTCCGCCCCCTTTTGTGGGCTTTATTAGCAATTAGCAATCAATCATCAGCAGCCAGCAATCAGCTTTTATAACCCAGAACGGAAGCCCCTAATTCATAACTCGTAATTCGTAATTTCCTTTCGTCACCCGTCACTTGCCACTCGTCACGGTACTTTTCAGTAGTAGCCCGGGCCGACCAGGCGCTCGATGCGCTTCTTAATGGGCGGGTGAGTGGAAAAAAGATTCGAGAACATTTCGCGGCCGGTCAGCGGCGCGCAGATATACATGTGGGCCATGGAAGGCGACACCTGCATCGGCACGCGCTTGGACCACTCGTCGATCTTCTTGAGCGCCCGCGCCAGGCCCTGAGGGTTGCCGGTGATGCGCGCGCCCGTTGCGTCCGCTTCATACTCGCGCGAGCGCGAAATCGCCAACTGGATCAGGATGGCGGCCAGCGGCGCCAGGATCATCATGGCCAGCGCTGAAAGCGCGCCGCCTTCACGGTCCCTTCCACCCCCGCCGCCCATGCCAAACATTTCTCCCCAGAAAACCATCCGGCCGATAAAGGTGATGGCGCCGGCCAGCGTGGCAACAACGGCGCTGGTCAGGATGTCGCGATTGCGCACATGGCCCAACTCGTGGGCCAGAACGCCTTCAATTTCTTCGTCGTCGCAAATGGCAAGGATGCCTCGCGTGACGGCCACCGAAGCGTGATTGGGATTGCGCCCTGTGGCAAAAGCGTTGGGCGAATCCGTGGGAATCAGGTAGATCTTTGGCACAGGAATATTCGCCTTGCCAGCCAGCCGCTCAACAATCTGGTAAATACGTGGGCCATCCTCGCGCGAGATCGGCTTAGCGCCGGACATGGAAAGCGCAATCTTGTCTGAAAAGAAATAGCTGCCGAAGTTCATGACGGCGGCTATCCCCAGGGCGATCAACATGCCGTTCTGGCCGCCCCAGAGCCCGCCAATCGCCAGCAGGACTCCGGTCAAAAGTCCGAGCAATGCAGTCGTTTTAATGTTGTTCCACATAGCTTTTCAGGGCAGGCCAGTGCCCGCCCTGCCTCTGATCAATTAGATGCCGGCCCGGGCCAAGCCGTTTCACCGTGCGAGGGCCTCTGGCAGCCTATTCGCCGCTGGCGACGGGATAGCCGTACCGGGCCCAGTCGCGGCCAAAGTTCCCTTCGAAGTATACGACTTTGACGTTCGTGTAGCCCATTTTCTTGACCGCCTCAAACGCCGGACGGATGTTCGGGCATTCCTCCCACGGGCAGCACCCGCAGTAAAGAACAATCGCCCGCGTGTGCGGAACGTCCTCGAGGCACGCCTTGAGCCGGGCAATGCCGTCAGGGCTGCGTCCCGGGCCGCAATATTTCGAGCCCGGAATGTGGCCCTGGGCATAAAGACTTTCAAAGCCGACCTGCAACAGGAGCGGTTTGGGCCCGGAGCCTTGAAGCTCTCTGGCAAGAGTGGCCGGTTGAATCACGTCCTTCTGTGTCCATGGGTTGCCAGCGGAAAAAGCGCATGCGCTGGCGATCAACAGAACAGCTGCAGCCACGCCAAGAACAACATAATGCTTGCGAAAGCGACGGTAGAACAACAGAAGTGTTTTTCTCATACCTTAGATAGTAGCATGCAGCAACGGCTCCGCACAGAGCGGCGGGAGGCCAGTCGCAGTTACGGGGTTAATCCTCTCGAACCCACACCAACAGTGCTGCGGTCAACACAAGTGATAAAATAGGTAGCGGCATGAAAACAGGTTCCCACTGGGAAAACATCTACCGGACGAAAGCTCCCAATGCGGTAAGCTGGTACCGTTCGCATTTGGACCGGTCGCTCACCTTGATCGAATCGGCTTTGCCTGACAGGAAAGCCGGCATCATTGATGTCGGTGGCGGAGCGTCAACGCTGGTGGACGATCTTCTGGCGCGGGGATACCGGAACCTGACGGTTCTGGATGTCTCACAGACCGCTCTGGATGTAACGAAAGCGCGGCTCGGAGAATCAGGGAAAGCGGTCCGTTGGGTTTGCGCCGATGCCACTCAGGCGGACCTGCCCGATCAGGCCTTCGACGTGTGGCACGACCGGGCCGTGTTTCACTTCATGACCGCGCAGGAGCAACGCAACGCCTACGTGCGCCTCGCCGCGCGCGCGGTGAGGCCCGGCGGCCACGTCATCGTGGGTACGTTCGGGCCTGAAGGCCCCACGAAGTGCAGCGGCCTGGATGTGGTGCGATATGATGCCGGGTCCCTGCACGGCGAGTTCGGGGAGCGGTTCAAGCTCGTCCAAAGTTTTAAGGAATTGCACGAAACCCCATTTGGGACAACTCAGCAGTTTCTCTACTGCTACTGCAGGCTTATCTAATTCCCCCCAGACCGGAGCCACCCACCGCCGTCAACACGCGTCTGCACAGGCAGGCGGCTCAGCAACCCGACGGTGACCGGGTGGTATAATTTTCTAGGGTGAGTGCCGGTGAGTCATCAGCAAGTTCAGAAGCGAATCGCCCGCTTGTCTGGCATGGCACGGCAGCAGGGCTGCATTGTCGGGGCGCTCTTCTTTCTTTTGGCTGCGACGTCCCAGACGGGGCTGGCACGGTGCACAGAGAAACCCACGGTCTGGATGAGTGAACGCACCGCGGCCTCGCACCTGCTCTCCAGCCGCAAATTCGTGCTCCCGGCGGTTGCACCCATGCTGGCGCACATCCGGAGCGTTGTTGTGGTGGTGACGATCAACCGCGAGGGTAGTGTTTGCGAAGCGAGGGCGGAAGCAGGCCCCACGGAGCTTCGGGCGGCTGCGGAAAAGATTGCACGGACTTACTGGCGTTACCGGCCCTTCCTTCTGGACTGGAAGCCGGTGGTGGTGCAGATACCTGTGACGGTGAATTTTGTCATGCCCCTGGACAGAAAAGACCGGACTACACCTGATCTCGCCACAACCCAAATGTCACCCATGATTCCTGGAACCGCCCCGCGGTTTGGCCTGGGGACAGCAAGCCTATGAAATCGCTTGAAGAATATCTCGACCTGGCAGCCCGAAGCCACGGCCACATGTGCCCCGGCCAGGTTCTGGGCGTGCGCATGGCCATGCTGGGCATGGCCCAGTTGGGCATTGACGATCCCATCAAACATCGCAAGCGCCTGCTGACCTTTGTCGAAATTGATCGCTGTGCCACGGACGCCGTCAGTCTGGTGACGGGATGCCGGCTGGGGAAACGTTCGCTGAAGTATCTCGACTACGGAAAGGTTGCGGCCACTTTTGTCGACCTCCAGACAGAGCGGGCGGTGCGGATTGTGGCGCGCGACGACGCCCGGGAGAAAGCCAAAGCATTCAACGCCGCCGATGCAGATCCCTACAAGCAACAGATGGAAGCTTACAAGGTGATGGGCGACGACGAACTCTTCACCCTGCAGCGTGTGCGCGTCAAACTTCGGCCGGAAGACCTGCCCGGACGGCCGCGTTCGCGCGTCATGTGCGACAAGTGCGGCGAAGGCGTGAACGACGGACGGGAGAGATCCGTGAGCGGCCGGGTCCTTTGCCGGAATTGCGCCGGCGAAAGCTATTATGAAGTGGTGAAAGCCGGGTAGAGATTTTGCCGCACCGCGCCCCTGGTGGCAACCAGAACTATGTCTGACAGCCCACAACTGATCCTTTCCCGGCGGATGCCCGAGCTGCCGCCCATTTTCCTGAAGCAGCGCCGTTACTGGCCCGTGGCCACCCTCACGCTGATCGCGCTGTGCGTTTTGGTCTTTATTCTGATGACGCTCGTCGGCGGATCAGAAAACTCTGACATCCTGCTGAATTTTGGCGCTTCCTATGGGCCCTTTCTGAAGCGTGGCGATTACTGGCGGCTGGTAATGCCGATGTTTCTGCACATCGGATGGTTCCACCTGGCCGTCAACATGTATGCGCTCTACCTGCTGGGGCCCATTTATGAACGCATTTACGGATACGCGCGCTTCTCGCTGATTTACGTTGGAGCTGGCATCACGGGCTCATGGCTCTCGATGGCCATGAGCCAGAACGTCGCCGCGGGCGCATCAGGCGCGATCTTCGGCATTGCGGGCGCCATGCTGGTGACGGGACGGCTCTACCCGGAGGTCGTTCCCTGGCGCTGGAAGAGAGCTTTTGGCCGCGGCATGGTGCTGGTGATTATTCTCAACTACGCCATCGGCCTCAGCCTGCACAACCTGATCGACAACTGGGGACACACAGGAGGACTGCTGGGCGGCATCCTGCTGGCGCTGATCATTCCCCCGCCGGGGGTTTACAGGCGCTACGGGTGGACGCTCTCCGCAATTCCCCGGCAGGCAGTGGTTGTTCCCATGGCCATCGTGGCGCTTTCCATGTTCGCCACGGCAAGCCACTATCGTGAAGCTGAAAACGTCACCCGCCTGGTGGCCGAAGGCCGCCGATACTGGTCGCAAAATCAGGACGACCGCGCCGTCCAGACCTTCCAGCAGGCGGCGCGTCAATACCCTGGCGACGAGCGCCCCCATGAGGAACTGGCCGCCGTTTATCTCAGCCGGAACCAGATGGCCGACGCCATTCGCGAATACAACACAGCCCTGCGCCTGAGCCCCGGCTCCCCCATGGCGCAACTGGGCCTGGCCGTCGCCTACGCGCGCGATGGACAGCCGGACAAAGCCCGCCAATTGCTGACGGAGATTGTCGGCAAGAATCCCCAGACCGCCGACGCGCAAATGGCCCTCGCCGACCTTTGCGGCGAACAAGACCTTTATCCCGAAGCCATTCAGCACTACCAGGAAGCCATCCGGCTGCGGCCCGATCTTGCCGAGGCGCGCAACAACCTGGCCTGGATGCTGGCCACTGCCGACGACAAGCGTTACCGCAATCCGGCGGAAGCGCTGGCGCTGGCGCAACAGGCAGTGGAATTGAGCCACTGGAAGGAAGCAACCTTCATCGATACGCTGGCTGAGGCGCTGTACGTCAACGGTAAGTACGAGCAGGCCGTGGAGACTCAGAAGAAAGCGCTGGCGCTCGATCCCGGCAACAAGGAAATGCAGGCGCACATGGCTAAGTATCGCAAGGCCGCCGGGGCGTAAAACTACAAGTTCTTCTGAGATCGCGGGTAGAGAACTTTCAAAAGTGAACTGCAATCAGGGGACCTGAGACCGCAATGCCTTCTCTCGAGTGCGCCAGGTGTCGAGTGTGCTCGACTGTCCCGAGATGTTAATTAGACTGATTGCGGCTTCGACAACTCGAATTAGAAATGCGGGTTTCGCGTGAAATTTCTCCCCCAGAAGGTAAGCGTCGTCGCAGGACTTCAGGGCTTCGCCATATTTCCCCTCGTGCGAGTAGACAAATGCAATATAAAGCAAGAGCTGCGACTTCTGGCGCCTATCATCGTTGGCAACAATGTCTTGTGGCTTGTAGTCGTCTGACTTCTTGAAGTGCTGGATGCAATCGTCCAAGTACTTATTCGACTGTGAGTAGAACGATTCAGCAGATTCCCAGTGCCCCTGAGCTGCCTCAAGCATACCCAAAATTTGTAAGTTGCCAGCAATGGAACTCTCAAATTCCTCATAATCTCTCTTAACTTCGAGTCTTCGTTTGTAAACTGCTTCTGCTTGTTGAAGGTTCTGCATGCCGATGTAAGAGTTCCCCAAACAATCGAGGGCATTGTCCATTGCTTTATACTTCTGGTATTGGTCCCGAATCTGGCGCGCAAAATCCAGAGCGGATTCGGCCTCGACGATCGCCTTTGCAAAATCTTTTTCCGCCAATGCCCTTCGGGCACTCTCAAGAATTTCATCAAAGTGGCCCTCTATTTTGAGTTCCTCCTTTGAAATCCCTGCGTGGACAGTCCCGGGCCTGTCCTGCTGCACAGTCGAGCCAGTTGTTGCCGACACGGCACCTAGGGCAAGCAGGTGAGGACAAACAAGCATCGCTAAGAACATGAGAAGAACTGCCACCGCCTCAAACCTCCTTTTGTCTTGGGCGACAGTTTAAGCCATAATCCCTGTTTTAGGAAGCATCGCGAACGGAACCTTACGGCATATCGTGCAAGCGTGCAGCACAATAGAACTGACAAGAACAACCATGGACTCTCTTGAAAAACTGGCGCGGGATGCACGAGTTACGGTGCGGCGTGGTGGGCCGGCAAACGCCGAAGGCAGCGCCGTTGTCTACTGGATGCAGCGTGCGCAACGCGCGGTGGACAATTCCGCGCTTGAAACGGCCATCCGCGCGGCGAATTTACTGAAGAAGCCCGTTGTGGTTTTTGTCGGCATCGTTCGCGATTATCCGAACGCCAATCTGCGTTCTTACACCTTCTTTGCCCAGGGCCTGCGCGACGTTGCGGCGGGACTGGAACGCCGGGGTATCGGTTTTGTCCTGCGTGCCTGGCCGGAAAATGATCTGCTGAAATTCTGCGACGAAATCTCGCCCTGTTTGGTTGTCGGCGACGAGAATCCCCTCCGCGAACCCGAGCAGTGGCGCAAAGACCTGGCCGCGCGGCTGCGTGTTCCCTTCTGGACCGTGGACGCGGACGTGATTGTTCCCAGCCACCTGTTGCTGAAAGAGCAGTACGGCGCGCGAACCATCCGGCCAAGAATCAACTCGCTGCTCGATGGATTTCTAGTGCCGGTCGGCCAGGCAACGCCGCGGGTGCGCTGGGGGGCCGCGAAGAAAATTCTGTCGCTATCGCCCGAAGCAGACCTGTTGCAAAATCTTCCCATCAGCCGGGCGGTCCAGCCGGTTGCGGGGTTGCGGGGCGGAGCCGATGAAGGTATAAAAATCCTGAAGCGTTTTCTGCGCGAGCGGCTGGCCGGCTACGACGAGGGCCGCAACCAGCCCGACCAGGACCACACCAGCCGGATTTCTCCGTATCTGCATTTCGGGCATTTGGGGCCGCACACGGTTGCGCTGGCCGTAAAGGACGCCCAGACGCCGGCCGCCGACCGCGAAGCGTTTCTTGAGCAGTTGATTGTGCGGCGCGAGCTGGCCATCAATTTCTGCCGATTCAATCCGAATTACGACAACCTCAAGTGCGGCGAACCTTGGGCGCTGCGCACGCTCAAGGAACACGCACGCGACGAACGAGAGTATCTCTATTCCGAGCCTCAGCTTGAAAACGCGGAAACCCACGATCCGCTGTGGAACGCCGCGCAACGCCAGATGGTGGTGACAGGTTGGATGCACGGCTACCTGCGCATGTACTGGGCCAAGAAGATTCTCGAGTGGACGCGCACGGCGGAAGAAGCGTTCGCGATTGCCGTCCGGCTGAACGACCGCTATGAACTTGATGGCCGCGACCCGAACGGCTACGCGGGCATCGCCTGGGCCATTGCCGGCAAGCATGACCGCGCCTGGGGCCCGGAACGGCCCATCTACGGAAAAATCCGCTACATGTCCTACGCAAGCACCTCCCGCAAATTCAACAGCAAGGCCTATGTCACGATGGTAAACGGTATGTGCCAGTAACAGTTGTTTTCATTGAACAGCCTGCGCTATGATTCCAGCATCGTTCCTGTTTGGGGCAGGAAATCAATCTGTTGGGGGCAAAACATGAGTACATCTTTGGGGCAAAACACGCCCGTAAGGGAAACGCATGCGGCGGTGACGCCGGATAAAATCATGCAAATCGGTCTTGGTTTCTGGGGCTCGAAAACGCTTTTGAGCGCGGTTGAGCTGGGGATATTTACTCATCTCGCGCACGGGCCCATGAGCGGCGAGCAACTCGAGCAGGCGGCAGGGGTGCATCCCCGCAGTTCAAGAGACTTCCTGGATGCCCTGGTGGCAATGGGGATGCTCGACCGGCACGACGGGCACTATTCCAACACGCACGAATCCAACATCTTTCTTGATAAGAACAAGCCCAGCTATCTCGGCGGCTTGCTGGAGATGGCCAACGCCCGGCTTTATAGTCACTGGGCCGGGCTGACGGAAGCCTTGCGGACCGGAGAAAAACAGAACGAGGCAAAGGGAGAGGAGTCCGACGACAGTTTTAAAACTCTCTATTCCGACCCCCGGCGCCTGCGAACGTTTCTCGGCGCAATGACCGGAATCAGCATCCCCTCAGCCATCGCCATCGCTCGCAAGTTTCAATGGACCAAGTACCGGACTTTTGTGGACATCGGCACGGCGCAGGGGGGGCTACCTACACAGATCGCGCTGGCGCACGAGCACATCACCGGTAAAGGGTTCGACCTGCCCATCGTGCAGCCTATTTTCGAAGAGTACGTGCATTCCTTTGGCCTGCACAAACGCCTGACTTTCCAGGTCGGCAATTTCTTTGAAGACCCGCTGCCGGAAGCCGACGTGCTGGTGATGGGGCACATCCTGCACGACTGGAATCTGGAAACGAAAATGATGCTGCTCGAAAAAGCCGTGCAGGCCCTGCCCAAGGGCGGCTCGCTGATTGTTTACGAGGCGCTGATCGATGACGAGCGACGCCACAACGCCTTTGGCCTGCTGATGAGCCTGAACATGCTGATTGAGACTTCCGGAGGCTTCGATTACACGGGAGCTGACTGCAGAGGCTGGATGAAGAAAGTGGGTTTCAGCGAAACCCGCGTGGAACATCTGGTCGGGCCGGATTCCATGGTGGTAGGAATCAAGTAGCTGCGGCTAAACCTTGGAGTGGGTGACGCGGACGGCAGGCATGCCGTCCGCTTCATCGTAGATTTCGATGTCGTGGAAGATGTTGGGGCTTTCTTTCTTGAGGGCGTGGCAGACTTCCACGGCCAGCATTCTGATTTCGGTATCGGCGTGCGGGCTTCCGCGCAATTCCAGGAAGTGCCGCCAGGCGCGGGCATTGCCGGTCACAAAGATCTTGGTTTCTGTGGCGTTGGGCAAAATGGAACGAGCGGCCTGCCGGGCCCACTTGCGGCGGTCGCGCGCCGGCATCTCCGGCCGCTTTTGCAGAACGTACTGGCTGGTGGCCTCCGCCAAGTCGGCGTAGGCCTTGCGAACCAGGTCAATCGTTTCCTGCCACTTCTTCCTTAACTCTTCGTTTTCCTGGTAAAGCGGCGGGACCACGTAGCGCGCGTCGCCTTCGTCCACGTAGCGCTGAGAAAGCTGCGAATAGCCAAAACCCGCCCGGTGGCGCACCAGTTCATGCGTCAGCGAGCGGCTGACCCCGGTGATCAGCAGGTTCCACACGGCATGTTCCAGCACGCTGCCGTGTTTCGAGGTAAGGATGTTCTCAAGATATTGTTCGTTTGTCTTCCGCCCTTTTCCAAACGACATGTAGCAGGTGCGTCCGGCGATTTCCGCCAGGACCTCGGCGGCGGCTTCGGTGTCCGTCGAAAACTGAAGGCCCTCGTCGTCGAGAAAACGGGCAAGCTCCTCAGACACCACGGCTTGCCGCCCCAGGACGTAAACTTTGGGTCGCGTAATGTAGGGGTCGAGCGATGCGCCGGTAGCCAACAGCTTTCTCTGCCCTGCCGTTTCTAGATTTTGGGATCTGCTTGAATACCCAGGAGGAATCGGGCCGCGAACAGCTCAGCCGCACACCCCGGCGCCTTAGCCTTTGGCCGGGGAGGCTTCTACCTTGTTCTTGCGATAATTCGCGTACTTCTTCTGGAAACGCTCCACCCTTCCGGCGCTGTCAATCAGCTTCTGCTTGCCGGTGAAGAAGGGATGGCAACTCGAACAGATTTCCACGTGCAACACGGTGTCCTTGTAAGTCGAGCGCGTCTGGAATGAGCTTCCGCACGCACAGACAACCTGAACCTCGTGATAATCCGGATGTATATCGGTCTTCATGGAACTCCTTGCAGGCTGCTTCAAAAAGCCTAATTATAGCCCGGCCAACCGAAACTTTCAATTGCCAATCTCCAGCAGAAGGTCCGGCCCCGTGGCCAGCTTGCTTTTTAGGGTTAAAGAAGAAATACTAGCAAAATGCGGATTTGCGGCCGCAAGGAAGAAAATCCTGACAAGAAGAGGGTGGGTATGGAGAAAGCAACGTTTGGTGCAGGGTGCTTCTGGGGTGTAGAGGAGACATTCCGCCAGGTGAAGGGCGTAATCTCAACAACGGCGGGATACATGGGCGGAACGCTGAAGAACCCAACTTACAAGGACGTTTGCACGGACAAGACCGGCCATGCCGAGGTTGTACAGATTGATTACGATCCTTCGGTGATTTCCTACAACGACCTGTTACGAATCTTCTGGGAAACCCACAACCCCACCACGCCGAACCGGCAGGGCCCGGACGAGGGCACGCAATACCGCTCGGTGGTCTTTTTCCACACCCCCGAGCAGGAAGCCGCAGCGCGCGCGTCAATGGAAGAACTGGAGAAGGCCAAGGTCTTCATGCGCCCCATCGTCACCCAGATTTTACCAGCGCAGGAATTTTGGCCCGCGGAAGAATATCACCAGAAGTATCTGGAAAAACGCGGGATCAGCCACTGCTCGACGAATTAATGGTTTCCCTGGACGCCGAAGTTCAGCCTGCCGATGCGCGGCTAGGCCTCTGCCGCATGTGCCTGCACGTGCGACTGGTACGGACCAGTCGGGGATCAAGGTTCCACCTGTGCCGGCGGTCTGAGAAAGACCCATCGTACGCCCGGTACCCGCGCCTGCCGGTAATCCAGTGTGCCGGTTTCGAGCGGGAACGCGAACAACGTGGCGAGTGAATTTCCCCAGCAGGACTGCTGCAACTACCGCATCCACCACAGCCACAACATTCCGAACCCGAGGGTCAGCAGGGTAATCGGCAACCCCACGCGGAAGTAATCACGAAAACTGATCTCAACCTCCGGCCGGGCGCGTTCAACCACAATGATATTGGCCACTGAGCCGGTGATGGTCAGATTGCCGGCAAGCGTACTGGCCATTGCCAGCATCAGCCATCCCATGTGCGAATTCACAAAACCGGGAACAACCGACTTGAGCAGCATCACCGCCGGGACGTTGCTGACCAGGTTCGACAGGGCCGCCACCGCCACGGTAAAAATAGCAGGGCTTTGGAGGTTCCACGTCCTGGCGAATTCGAGAAGCCAATCACCGAGTCCGGCCTTCTCCGCTCCGCCGACAACAATAAACAGCCCGACAAAAAACACCAGTACTCCCCAGTCAACCTGCTGGTAAGCCTGCTGCGGGTCTCGCGATCGAGTCATCAGCATGACTGCGGCCCCGATGGCGGCCATCATCGCCGGAGGAACACCCGCGATAAAACCGGCCAGCACCATCACGATTACGATTCCCGGCTTGATCAGAGTTTTGCGGTCACCTGCCAAAGCCACAACTGGAATCTCCACAGATGCCTCCGCCATCCCTCGCCCCGAGAAAGCGATGTGAAGCACAAGCCAATCCAGAAGCAAGCCGACAACGGCAACCGGCGCGAGATAAAACAGAAACGATCTGTACGGGATGGCGGAGATTGATCCGATCAGCATGTTCTGCGGGTTGCCCGTGATAGTGGCCACGCTGCCGATATTGGCCGCCGTAGCAACAGCCAGCAGATAAGGAAGCGGTTTGATTCCGAGCCTTCGGGCGGCTGACAGCACAAAGGGAACCATCACCAGGCAGATGATGTCATTCACAAAGAAGGCGGAAAGCAGCCCGCAGGTGAAAATGACCGTCGGCAGCAGGTGGCGAGGTTTCAGCCGCGTCAGGATAATCTCGGTGATCCACTCAAAGAAACCCGCCAACCGAAGGTAGCCCACAATCAGCATCATTGAAAACAGCAGAACAATTG
Source organism: Acidobacteriota bacterium (assembly GCA_021787735.1). Taxonomy (GTDB): domain Bacteria; phylum Acidobacteriota; class Terriglobia; order UBA7540; family UBA7540; genus SCRD01. Next base: position 15,338 of record JAJYLL010000064.1, read on the forward strand.
TGCGGAAATCAATGAAATGGAGCGCATTTTGCGGCAGGACGACTCCCAACGCCACCATCAGGACCGCGCCGATAATGGCCGCGCCGGGGCGGTCAATCTTCATGCCGGGAAATTTGCCGATGGCAAAAACCAGGTAGCTGCCAAGAAAAACCGCATAGGCCGCTAGGATCTGGATGTCGGAAAGAACGGCTGGTGGAAGATGCGTCATATTGAAGAAGATCGGGCAAGAAACTCCTTAAAAGACGTTGCAGGCTTGAAATCCGCCGCCCGATACGGCTATTTTCAACGTAAATCGCGCCCAATGCGAGAGCAATGTGAATGACAATAGTGTCTACTTTCCAGGCTTGCGGAAGGCTACCCGCTCTGTGCCCAATTTGCCTGTAACTATCCAGTATATCGAAACATAGCTGGATCGGCTTGGCGGCTGCCCTCAATCTGCCGAACTTTAATTGCCTGGCAGGTAACGGGCTGGTGCCTGACCGGCAAGGATTGCCGCCCGGAATTTCCTTGTTTGGGGGCTGGAACATGCTGTGATAGACTGGACGCTGATAAAAACGGGCTTCAAAAACCTTCCTCACAGAGAATGGGATTCGTTAAATGAAAGTTTTGATGATATACCCCGAATTCCCCGATACATTCTGGAGCTTTAAGCATGCGCTGCCGTTCCAAGGCAAGCGGTCGGCTTATCCGCCGCTTGGAATGCTGACCGTTGCAGCCATGCTGCCCGCATCCTGGCAGAAGCGCGCTGTGGATTTGAACGTGCGTCCGCTGAAGGATTCAGAACTGGACTGGGCAGACGTGGTTTTCCTGAGCGGCATGATGGTGCAGGGCCCGTCAATGAAAAAGGTGCTTATGCGGGCAAAGGAGCGCGGCCTGCGCACTGTTGTGGGCGGCCCCATCGCCAGCACCAACGATCCCAACATTGCCGATGTCGACCACGTAGTTGAAGGCGAAGCCGAAGAATTGATTTCCATTTTGGCTAAGGACCTTGAGTCGGGTACGGCCCGTCCGCACTACAAGGCTCCCGTGCTGCCCGACCTGACGCAGGTGCCCATTCCGGAGCTGGGGCTTCTGAACCTTCGAAAATACAGCTCCATGGCGGTGCAGTATTCGCGCGGCTGCCCTTTCACCTGCGAGTTCTGCGACATCATTGAAATTTACGGGCGCAAACCGCGCACCAAGATCCCTGAACAGGTCCTGGCCGAACTCGACCAGATTTACTATATGGGCTGGCGCGGCCGCGTATTCCTGGTGGATGACAACTTTATCGGCAACAAGAAGAACGTAAAGATACTGCTGCCGGAACTGGTACGCTGGAACCGCGACCACAATTATCCTTTTTCCTTTCTCACCGAGGCCTCGCTGAACCTGGCTGAAGACAAGGAACTGTTGGAGTACATGCGGGACGCGCACTTCAATGGGGTATTCATGGGCATTGAAACACCAGTGCCAGAGAGCCTGAAAGAAACCACCAAGTTCCAGAACCTGCGCAAGGACCTGCTGGAAAGCGTCAAGCTGGTGCAGTCTTACGGGATGGAAGTGATGGCAGGCTTTATCGTGGGGTTTGACAGCGATCCTCCGGACGTTTTCGAGCGGCAGATCCAGTTCATTCGTGACGCCGCCATTCCCGTCTCCATGGTAGGACTGCTGAGCGCATTGCCGAACACGCAACTGTGGCGCCGGTTGAAAGCCGAAGGACGGCTTCTGCGGGAGAGCATGGGAAACAACACGCTGCTCGATATGAACTTTATTCCGCGGATGGATACGCAGGAACTGCTTGACGGCTATCGCAGAATTCTGCAAACCATCTACTATCCCCGCGAATATTTCAGCCGCGTGCAGAGTTTTCTTTCGCAACTGGGCACGCCAACTCGCACACCGATTGTGTTTTCAGATCTTATAGCCGTTGCACGGTCTGTGTGGAAGCAGGGATTGCGCAGCGACTACCGGAAAGAGTATTGGAAGTTCCTGGCCCAGGCCGTCCGCCGTCACCGCCAGCACCTAGACAAGGCTCTGACGCTAGCCATCATGGGGCATCACTTCTTTGAGCTGACGGGATCGGTAGAGTCCGAAAGCGGGATGTAAGGCAGCCAACGGCCTGACTACTTGCAACACACGGACAGGGCTGAGAGTGGCAACCTCAGCCCTTCTTTAGCTCGGCGAGGACCTGGCGGCCCACCGCCTTTAAAGTCTCAAGCACTCCGGCGCCGTTGACGGCAACCGCTTCCAGCACCGGTTCGCCTTTCAATTGCAGCATCTGCCTGAGTTTTCCCGCCGGAAGTGCATTTGGAAGGTCACGCTTATTAAGCTGAAGAACATAAGGAATGGTGGCAAAGTCGTAGCCGTGTTCCTTCAGGTTGGTCCGAAGGTTATCCAGGGCTTCTTCGTTCGCGTCCATGCGCTCTTCCTGTGAATCCGCCACAAAAACCACTCCATCCACTCCCCGCAGGATCAACTTCCGGCTGGCATCGTAGAAAATCTGGCCCGGAACCGTGTAGAGATGAAACCTGGTTTTGAACCCGCGCACAGTCCCAAGCTCGATCGGCAGAAAGTCAAAGAAAAGGGTCCTGTCGGTTTCGGTGGCAAGCGAGAGCATTTTGCCTCCCGATTTCGCCACTGTCCGCTCAAAGATCCACTGCAGGTTGGTCGTTTTGCCGCCAAGCCCGGCCCCGTAATAAACGATCTTGCAGTTGATCTCGCGGGAAGAAAAATTGATAAAACTCAATTTGGATGGTCCTCGTGGCTTGAATTTAAATCTTATACGCCGCGCACCGGGTTTGACCCTGCTCAGCGACATCCGGCTCACGCCGTGGTGACTGCGGCGTCCCGAACCCGGCGGAACTGCTCTACTGGTTGTCTATCGGCCAAAAGCGGGCGGGACTTTCGAGTTTTTGAGGATTGTCCGCCGGAACAGTCATACCTGGCAAGGTTGCTGCACCCGCAGCACAGGACGAGCCACCTGAACAGCGGAAAGATGACGGAAGGAACCGGGATGTACTTTAAGGCAGGACTTAAATCCCGGTTCTCCCTGAAACGCGTGATCAATGCCCCCTAGCGGGGGTGGCTTGCGAGTTTTAAGACTGTGGTCCTCTTCTACGCGTCATCATGACAGAAGACAGTCGCCAGATTCAAGGACCAATTCTCCTTTTCTTGCCCGGCGGCAATCGCGGATGATGCTAACCGGATAAGCGCAATCTCCCTCCGCTGATACATACCGCCCCGGCATTCGCGGAATGACGACACATGCCCCCGCATGTTGAGGTCGCATGAAGACTTCGAACGTCGTTCGGATGTGGCCGCTTTGCGCTAGAATGGGGCATTGTGATGAGTTGGCTTAAATTGGAGCGCAGACCGGAACCCCAAGTCATGAGCGAAGAGGACGAAGTCTCCGCTTATGCATCAGCGGCAAGCCAAGAGCACCTGGAGGCGCTGGACAACACATTTGTGGAACAGGTGCGCTCGCTCGCGCGGACTACGGGAGAACTTACCGGCCTGCTGCTGGATATAGGTTGCGGACCGGGCAACATCGCTTTGAAGATTGTGCGGCGATGTCCCGGCCTTTCGGTCGTAGGGCTCGACTACTCCTTGAACATGGTAAAGGCGGCCCGGCGGGCGGCCGCCGAGGCAGGAATCGAAAGCCAAGCGTTGTTCCAGCAGGGAAGCGCAACCGAGGTCCCTTTTGCCGACGGCACGTTTGACATTGTCATCTCCAATTCCGTGCTGCATCATCTGGCGTACCCGTTAAAGGTATTTGAAGAAATGCTTCGAGTGACAAAACCGGAGGGGACGATCCTGGTCCGTGATTTGTGCCGGCCGTCACGCCTGGCGTATCCTTGGCATGTGCGCTGGTACGGCCGCCATTATTCCGGACTTATGAGAAAACTTTTCGAGGATTCCGTTCGCGCCGCTTACACACCGCACGAACTGGCCGGCCTGCTGGGACGCTGCGGAATGTCAAACGCGCACATATTTCTTCAGAAACGAAGCCACATGGGCTTCCTGTACAGGGGGCAACCTCAATGAAAGGTTTAACTGGCGGACGCGCACTGAAGGCAGCGATTACCATCACGCTGATTTTTCTGGCGCCCGCGTTGCTGGCCGCAGACAAGAAACATCCCTCCACTTACCGCATCCCGCTGCCCCCGAAGCCGGACTTTTCTTCCATCGAGTGGATGATCGGCAACTGGACGGGCCAGATGGACAGGCACAGCCCCCAAGGCAGCATTCACCTCTCCGTTGAATATGGCCTTGACAAGCGGGTAATGATTTTCAAGGAAGATATCTCGCTTGCGGCAAGCGGCGAATTGCCGGCCACCCAGGAATCCTCAATCGGAATGTTGACTCGTGCTCCTTCGGGCGATTCATTCCTGCTCGAGGTCTATTCCACCACGGGCTTCGTAACCCGCTACCGAGTGGTCGTCTCCGGGGCGGAAATCGACTTTACGCCGGACGGAGGGATTCAGCCTCTGCCAGGCTGGCTCTCGCGGCGGCTGATCCAACGGGGCGACGTGGACGGATTCACGGAATCCGTACAACTGGCGCCGCCCCTCGAACCTTTTTTCAATTACTATACGGCCGCCTTCACCCGTCACGCGGCAGCCAAGAGTCCAAGCCCTTCCACACCCAGCGATCACAAAAACCCGTGATGGGCAGACTTTGAGATGTCGGCAAATATCTGCTGACCGGCTGTCGCCAAGACTCCGAACCCTTCTGAGCCCGACAACCGCACGAGAGGTAAGCGTCATGTCTAACCGCACAAAGAAATATCTGATCGTCGCCGCTACCGGTCTCCAGCAAAACGAGCGCGTTGGGGGCAATCTGTGCGATGATATTCAATTTGCTACGATTGCCGAAATTCGCGTGATCACCCAATAACTTATGACCCTGTTCGATTCGATTCTCTTGTTTGCTGCGGCGCTTGCCGCGGGCGCGCTGAACTCGGTTGCGGGAGGCGGCAGTTTCTTCTCTTTCCCGGCTCTGATCTTTTCGGGGGTGCCTCCCATTCCTGCCAATGCCACCAACACGGTTGCCATCTGGCCTGGGACCGTGGCCAGCGCCACTGCATACCGGAAACGACTGCCGCGGAAAGCGGGCGTTCTGGTTCCCCTGATCCTGGCAAGCCTTGCGGGTGGATTCTTCGGCGCACACCTGCTGATCCACACTCCGCAGCGAACATTCATGCGTTTGATCCCTTTTCTGTTTCTGGGGGCGACCTTCCTATTCGCCTTCGGGAAGAAGCTGGTGCGTGGTACCGCACGCCCGGATCAGCGCAGCCATCCTTCGTGGCTCGTGCTGGGAGGTGTCACCCTGGTGCAATTCTTCATTGCAGTTTATGGCGGTTACTTCGGCGGCGGCATGGGGATTCTGATACTGTCCCTTCTCGCCTTTCTGCCACTTCCTGATATTCACGCAACAAACGGCATCAAAGCACTCCTCACTTCATCGGCCAACGGCGCCGCGATCGTTACATTTATCGCAGCACGACTCGTCTTGTGGCCGCAGGCGGTTATAATGCTGGCGGCAGCCGCGCTCGGCGGGTATGGCGGGGCGCATTTCGCTCAAAAGTTCAATCCCTCGCGGGTACGCACGTTCGTCATCTGCGTTGGCTTCACCATGTCTTTCTACTTCCTCTACCGCTACCACTGAGGGCCACCCAAGAAAACCAATCACTCGGCTCAGTGCTGCACTGGACGCGGCCACGCTCGGCGCGCCGAAACCCGTGGCTCAGCCTTTCTATCATTCCTTCGTCATGACCACAAGCCTCCTTGAGGGACTTCCGGGATATCCTTCAGAATTCCCCAGACGTGGTCGTGGTCAAGACCCACGATGGCCGGTCGGACCTTGCCCGAACTCGCCTGCGCCCTTGCGGCCGCCGGCATAAACAGCGCGATGAGTGCAAATGCAGGAAGCAGAATTTTGCGCATCGGTTGATCCTCCAGTGGCAACACAATAACCTATTTTCGGGGGAGAGGCGCTGTCGATTTTCAGCACGCGTGCCGGGTGCATTCGCATATGGTGTGCGGCACAATTTTCTTTTGCAGTGCCACGCCATCCAGCCCGCAGGCAAAGGGATGCATCGAAGTATGGTAACTTGATACCGTAGATTCGTTGGAGAGACGAGGGCTTGACTGCAGGGATTGTCTGAAGTGACTGCCAGATTGAAGAGACTTGCGGAACCGGTTTTGATTGCCTTGCCACCTTGCGCACCCTCTCGTCAAGCGCGCCCAGCTTCCTTCCGAATAAGGCTGCAGCAGGAGAAAGTCAGGTTTTATGTCTCCAGAGGGTGATCGGCTTTGTCCAAGGTGCGGGCAACTGATTCCCGCCGGACAGACAGAGTGTCCAGTTTGCTCACGGCCACAGGGCTTCTTGTGGTCGCTGGAGCGGGAAACTCTGGTCCTGCTCAGTATTGCCGTGTTGGTTGTTTTCTTTGTGATCACGGGGTTTGCTGTCCAGAGATATCACGCATCGCAACTGGCTCTGGGCGGCAGGTGGTATCTGCGCGGCGAAGCGGCTCTGCAGTCGAAACGGGCGGAAGAAGCGGTGGAGGATTTCCATACTGCGCTGGTTTACGCGCGCGACAACCCCATCTACCAGATGCGTCTTGCCGAAGCGCTGGTCCGGGCCAATCACCTGGCGGAAGCCGGGGTCTATCTCCGGACACTGTGGGTAACCCAACCGGGAAACGGGACCCTGAATCTTCTGCTCGCCAGGCTTGCAGCAAAGGCGCACAACGCTCCGGAGGCCATCCGTTACTACCACAATGCGATTTATGGCGTTTGGGAAAAGGACCCTGAAACAAACAGGCGCATGGTCCGCATTGAGTTGTCCAAGTTCCTTCTGGCGGAGGGTGACAGGAATGATGCCGAATCCGAATTGATCGCTCTTCAGGCCGAGTTGCCACCCGACGCCAAGGTTCACGCTGAAGTTGGAAGCATGTTCGTCCAGGTGGAGGATTACCGGCGGGCTCTTCAGGAATTCCAGCAGGCGGTAAAGATCAATCCCAAGTGGGCCGAGGCGTGGGCCGGAGCAGGCACGGCCGCCTATCAGCTTGCTGACTACGCCCAGGCACGGCGCTATTTGGAAAGGGCTGTGGAATTGGATCCAAAGAACAAGGACGCGGCCCAGAAGCTGCAAATCAGCACCCTGGTGCTCGAACTCGATCCCTTCCAGCGCAGGCTCTCCCAGCAGGAACGGAACAGACGAACGATTGCAGCGTTTGGCCAGGCCCTTTCTCGCCTGAATCAGTGCGCACAGAGCAGGGGCGTTAATCTTAAGGCTGGACAGCCGACCGCCCCCTTTGCCAGCGTCTATTCGAACGTGAAGAAAATGCAACCCAAGGTCACCAGGATAGACATGCAGCGCAACCCTGACATGGTCAACAACGTAATGGACCTTGTAATGCAAATGGAGGAAGCGGCACAGCAGGCCTGTGGAACACCTCCGGCACCCGACCAGGCTCTGCTCATGATTTCTCATAGGCGAGGATCTACAGGAGGAGTTACAGAACGGTGACAGAGCCCGCAGCAGCTAAATCGGAAATTCACGAACCGCCAGAGATCCCGATCCTTAATAAGTACTGGAACCGGCTCCGTGAGCGGCTCACGAAAATACGGGCGCCACGACTCTTTCTGCACGAAGAAGGCCTCTTCTTACTGCTGGCTGTAATCATTGGGCTTTTTTCCGGACTTTCGGTAGTCTGCTTCCAGATCTCCATCGACTGGACCCGGATTGAGCTTCTGGGTTCCAGCCTTGCACCCGACCCGCTCCATGTGATTCTGGTTCCTACGATCGCGGGGTTGGTCATCGCCGCGCTGGTCATCTTTGTTTTTCCGCGCGTTCGCGGCAGCGGCGTCAATCAAACCAAGGCCGCCGTCTACATTTATGACGGCTACATCCCGTTCAGCACGGTGATCGGCAAGTTCCTGACCTGCGCGCTTGCGATTGGCAGCGGGCAATCACTGGGACCCGAAGATCCGTCGCTCCAGATCGGCGCCGGAATTGCCTCCGCGCTGGGCAGGCGCCTACACCTCTCCAGGGAAAAGGTGCGGCTGATTGCTCCGGTCGGCGCGGCAGCGGGACTGGCGGCCGCCTTCAACGCTCCCATCTCCGCCGTGCTTTTCGTTATTGAGGAGGTCATCGGAAAGTGGAGTTCGGGCGTTCTGGGCGCGATCGTTCTGGCTGCCGTGTCCAGCGTGACGGTTTTGCACCTGTTCCTCGGCGAAGCGCCGCTGTTCCGCGTCCCGCCCTTTCACTTGGCGCATCCGAGCGAACTGCTTTCCTACGCCGTTCTCGGCGTGATCGGAGGGTTCGCCTCACTGGCGTTTATCAAACTCGTCAGCTACCTCCGCATGCAGTCGAAAGCCATGCCGAAATGGACCCATTACGTGCAGCCGGCGGCGGCCGGTCTGCTGATCGGCGTGATGGGCATCTGGATGCCGCAGGTCATGGGGGCGGGATACGACATTATCGACCAGGCCCTTCACGACCAGTTCACCTGGAAGCTGCTGGCCCTGCTTGCCGTTTTCAAAATTCTTGCCACCAGCTTTTCATTTTCGAGCGGCACACCAGGCGGCATGTTCGCTCCCACGCTGTTTATCGGGGCCATGATCGGCGGTGCGGTGGGCGGCGCGGAGCACATTTTCTTTCCGCGTCTGGGAGGCTCGGTGGGCGGCTTTGCCTTGGTGGGCATGGGCGTGCTGTTTGCCGGATTCATGCGCGTCCCCATGACCTCTGTGTTTATGGTGATGGAGCTGAGCGGAAATTATTCCATCATTCTGCCGGTCATGATTTCTAATACAATTGCCTACCTGATTTCGCTAAAGTATCAGCCGGTGCCTCTGTTTGACCTGTTTTCGCGCCAGGACGGAACGGAACTGCCCTCCATGGAGGAGCAACGCGAGCGGTCCACGCTTCTGATTGAGGACGCCATGCGGCCGCCGGCTGAGATCGTCCTGCGCGCCGAGGACACCGTGGCCGACGCATCCCGCCGCGTGAGCGCAACGACGTTGGACTTTTTCCTGGTCAGCCACCGGAACGGCGACTGGACCAGCGTGACCAAAGATCAACTTCGCCGCCTGATCAAAGAGGGAAAGGGAAGCCAGCCGCTGGCAAGGGTCCTCTCCGGTTCCCTGGTGCCCTGGCTCCATCCGGACCAGCCGCTGGACGTTGCCTTGCGCCAGATTGACGAGTGGCCGATGCTGCCCGTCATTCACCGCGCCGACTTTAACAACCTTCAGGGCGTCATCTCACTTGCCGACATCCTGGCAGCCTACGGGGCAGCCAAAGACGAGGAAGAACATGGCAAAGCCGGCCGGCGAGCCCTCCCTCCGGCGGGCCGCCCTTCGTCCTGAAAGCGGCCAATCGTGATACGCGAGCGCAGCGGAGACCTGCACATGGCACAGGCTATCCTTGAAGTTTGGGAACCCAGGGATTCTAAACGCCAACGCGGATAGACTCCAGGCGCTGCGTCCGAAAGGTTCGGACAATCTGACAGAAAATCGCCAAATGTAAAGAAGGGACAGATCGGTGACGCGCGGTCCGGCTATCCGCCCGGGCCGTCGTTGGAAATGTACTGATCGAGGGAATGGAGTTCCCGTCGCAGGTCTTCCACCAGGTGTTCGAGCAGGTTGCGGATGGAAAGCATTCCCAGAAGCTCACCGTCTTCCGAGACGATGGCCAGATGCCGCATGTGACGTTCGACCATCAGGTTGAAGGCGTCTTCAGCAGTCATGTCTTCGGGAATGGTGGCGACCGGCGCGGTCATGACGTCACGGACTTTTGTGTGCTCAGGGTCCAGCTTGTGCAGCACGATGCGGAGCATCACATCCCGCTCCGTAAAAACGCCGCACAAATCCGCCCTTTCGCCTCTTTCAAGCACGGCGACGGCGCCAACACCTTCTCTCGCCATGATCCGAACTGCATCAAGAACAGCCTGATCTGCGTCAATTTTTGCTGGAGGAACGTGCGCAATCTTAAGGAGACTCATAGTTGCCTCCCAGAGCCTGTGGCCCGGCCGAATAGTGTTTCGACTCCTTGCTACTGAAGCAATCCTATGCCCTTGGCAGACCGAAGTCAAGATGGTGTGGCGCGCAGATTCGGCCGTCACGCCGCCCTACGCGTGTGTGATTTCCTCGCGGAAAAAGGCGATGCTGGCTGCGCCATCCTGAGCCAGCGATCCCCGGCCCTCAATGGAAATCCCACCGTGAAAGTTGATCTTCTTGACCAGCTTGAAGAACTCACCGTAGCGGGGATCTTCCGCCGGACTCTTTGGCCACAGCCTGCCGTGGGGGTTGGCAAAATGGAAGTGGACAATCTCCTTGCGGGCTGTCCAGACGATCTCCGGACTCTCATGCTCGACGCGCATGTGGTAATAGTCGATGATCATTTTGACGTTGGGATGGTTCACTTCATGGACCAGTCGCAGGGCTTCCGCGCCGGTGTTGATAATGTTGCTCTCCTGATGCCGCAGAGGCTCGATGGCAATGATCATGTTGTAGCGGCGCGCAATATCACCCGCCCGGCCCAGAAAATCCTTAATCTGGCTCCAGGCTCTTTCCCGCGAATAGCCGGGTGGCACATTCCGTGAGTCCGAGCTGCCCCACACCACAATGGAACCTCCGAGTTCCTGGCAACGGGCGAGAGTGTGATCCAGGTAAACTCGCAGAGCGGCCCAGTTGACGTCGTCGCCAACCACGCGCAAGGTCTTCCGCCGGATAAAACTGTTGTAGCATTCGCATCGGATGGGCGAGGCCATCACCTTGGTCTTGAATGCCTGAAAGGCAGCATCGCTCATTTCTGAAACCGAAGCGGCCGCAGGCTCCAGATAATCGAAACCGTACCGTACGACGTCATCCAGTTCACTTGTGGGCGCACAGACGCCGATCTGAATGCCATCAATGCTGGCAAGCGCGGGGACAACGATTCCGGCCGCGCCCGCCGCCAGCAGAAATTCCCTGCGCGAAATATTCACGATATCCTCCTCTCCAACCGTCGGCCCGCGAGAGGCTCAGCCCCAATCCACTCTTCTTGATGATTAGATTTAGGTTGAGGTTTTTGGAAGGACGGAATCGTCCCCGCAACCTGCAGCGCTGTGGGGTTTGGCTTCCGCCCTTCCAGTGGCCGGATGACTCAGTTGCCGGAAACGTCGTTAAACGTTTTCCGGAATGTAAAACGGCTTTCGGTAGCCGCGGTCCTCGCTGCGCAGCATGCGATTGGCGTCATCATCATTCACCACCCGCAGCGAATCAGGATCAAATTCGATGGTCTTGCCCAGCCGGTACGAAGCGTTGGCCAGGTAGATCAACGACGAGGAAATGTAGCCTTCCTCAATCGGGGCATGCAAGGAAGCCTTGTCCCGCGTGCGCACGGCCTGAATAAAATTCAGGAAGTGGTCGCCGCCGCCGGTACCGCTCGGGCCGGGTTCATGCCCGGGACCCAGCCAGGTCTTATAGCCTGCCCCTCCGTCAATGGCCAGATAACCTTTTGATCCGTAGAAGATGTCGCCAATCGTGTTCTGTGGAGAATCCACAGGGCCCAAGGTTTTATTCTGGGCGTGCAGTCCCGCTGCCGGTATGCCGTGCGACCCGCTTCCCTTCCCGATGCCGGCTTCGTGGTTGGTAATCCAGCCGCGCACTTCAAACTCAATCATCTTACGGCTTCCGTCCGGCATGTTGTACTCGAAGGTGCAATTCAGAACGTTCGGCGTCTGCTGGTCGTCCTTGAACAAGAATTTGCTACCCACCGCCGTCACCTTGTTGGGGAATTGAACGCCCAGCCCCCAGCGCGCGATGTCGAGCTGATGGATGCCCTGGTTGCCCAGATCGCCGCTTCCGTAGTCCCAGAAATAGTGCCAGTTGTAATGGAAGTGGTTCCGCGTAAAAGGCTGCTCGGGAGCAGGCCCCAGCCACAGGTTGTAATGAACGCCCGCCGGGACCGGCGCATTCGGCGTGTGCCCGATTGTGGGCCGCCA
>JAJYLL010000065.1 GCA_021787735.1 Acidobacteriota bacterium
CGGTGTCCCACAACGCCAAGGCTCGTCGGCGACGGTCCTCGAGCAGATCGGCACTTCCCTTCAGTCGGGGCATACAGGTTCCCTCCTGAAGGACATGCTATTGCATTATTTATGCAGATGTCAATAGGACCAGGGCCGCGCAAATCCGGAGGGACAACGGATGGCCGCAACTTGACTGCGGGGACTGAATGCTTCCACCAGCCACTAAGAAGGAACTGTTTTCCCGCCTACGGGATGTAATAAGCCACGGATGGTACGCCATGCCATCAGGGGCGCGAACGGCTGGCTCTGGAGGGCCAGGGAACTTCCTAGAGGACCAGCTTGGCCTTAACGTCGGCAGTCAAGATATCGCCGACTCCGTGGGATGGGAAGTCAAATACTACACAGCTAAAACGAATCTGATAACCCTGTTCCACAAAGAAGCGCAGCCGCCTAGCATAATGCGGTACATGGTGAACAAGTGGGGATGGAAAGATGCTCACGGCAGATTGAGTTTCCGCCACACCATCTCAGGCAAGTCCGACCGATTCAGGATAGACAGCGACGCGAACCAAATTCTTGTCCGTCCACTGAAAGGTAACGGGCCTGTCCCCTATTGGACCCACGATGAATTGCTAAACATCGCAGGGGGGAAACTCAGACGTTTAGTGCTCGTGAAAGGCGAACTAAAAACAGACAAAGTGCGATTCCTGCAAGCTGACTGCTACGAAAATCTTCATATCGGTTTTTTCATCTATGAGCTAGTTCGGGGCACCATCTGTATTGATTTTGACGTTAGAGAAGCCACGCCAGGCAGTGCGGGCCTAAGAAACCACGGCACCAAATTCCGCGTATCGCCAGACAACGTATGCAGGCTCTATACGAAAAAAGAGCGGCTTAGTTGAGTTAAGTATATAGGCCCCTTTCGTAATGATCACACGAAGGGACTTTATCAGGAACGCTGGAGCATTGATGGCGGGGCCGCTCATCGCCGGCGGGCTGCCGCTCAAAGAACAGGGTCTTCGAGCTGAGTCCGCCCCCGCGCGGGCAATGCAAACGGCCGCACGCGGCGCGCTTGCGGTGAGCGGCAATCATCGGTACCTTGTCGATGCCGAAAACGTTCCCTTCCTGCTGCAGGGTGACGCGGCCTGGTCGTTGATGGTAACACTCGGCAAGGCTGACGCGAGCCTGTACCTGAGAAACCGGCGCGAGAAGGGTTTCAACGCGATCCTGGTGAACCTGATCGAGCATAAGTTCTGCAAGAATCCTCCCCGAAACGCGGAAGGCGAACAGCCCTTTACAACTCCCGGCGATTTCACGACGCCCAATGAACGCTACTTCGCCCACGCGGATTGGATTCTTCGGGAAGCCGCGAAGAACGGCATCTATGTTCTGCTGGCCCCAATCTATCTCGGCTATGTCGGGACCGACGAGGGATGGTTCAAGGAGTTGATAGCGCTGAGTCCCGAAAAATGCCTGGAGTATGGCAGATTCCTCGGCAGGCGCTACAAAGACTTTGACAACATTATCTGGGTGATGGGCGGCGACCGGAATCCCGACTCGGCTCTCGAGCGCGTTGACCTGATCGCGTTGGGCATCAAGGAGCACGACACCGCCCACCTGTTTACGGCGCACTGCGCTCCGGAGAATTCGGCTTTCAGCCAGTACGGCGGCGGCGGTTGGCTCAATTTCAACACGGTTTATACCTATCAACTGATCCACCCACAGCTCTACGGCGCCTACCGCAGAAATCCCGCCGAGCCTTTCATCCTGATTGAATCTTCATACGAGGGCGAGCACAACTCTTCGGACGTGCAAATACGGCGGCAGGCGTATTGGACAATTCTTTGCGGCGGGTTCGGCCACGTGTTTGGCAACAATCCCATCTGGCACTTCGACGGCCCCGGACTGTTTCCCGTCAACGTGACCTGGCAACAGGCAATGGACCTAGCTGGTTCTGTGAGCATGAAGCACTGGGGGAACCTGTTCCGCTCCCGCAAATGGTATGACCTGGTCCCTGACGAAAAACACGAGGTTGTTACGAAAGGGCTGGGAGAATTTCTGGGTCTGGATTATCTCGCGGCAGCCCGCACAGCAGACGGCTCGACAGCGATTGCCTATATGCCGACCCGCCGCTCGATTACAGTGGACTTGTCAGGAATATCCGGAAGCCAGGCGCAGGCATGGTGGTTTGACCCGCGGTTAGGATCAGCGAACCCAGCAGGTACTTTTGCCACGCGTGGGCTTCGAGAATTTTCGCCGCCGGACGACGGCGACTGGGTGTTGGTTCTGGATGACGCCTCAAAGCAATTGCTGAAGCCGGGGACACGCCTGTAAGACAACTCTCTGTGCGCGGTCGCAGACACAACGACAATAACATCGGCCAGAAACGATTGTTATGAATGGTGCGGTTCTGAACAGGCTCTGCCTGCGCCTCAGCTTTTTGCGGGCTCCGGAGGAGGCGGGACGTTCAATTCCACGCCTTGTTTCTTGAGGTTAGTATTGATCGTCAGCACGTTCGGCGGGCAACCTGGAAAATCATTGGCGGGCTGGTTGCCCAGGTAAGGCAGGTCTTCGACGCCCATTTTACTTGAGAAGAATCCACTCGCGACACCGTGTGACAGTACCGCCGGCCGTCTCACAGGCGCTGGCTGTCAGGGCCACAATCGTTCCGCGGACCCGAAACTCCTTGCGCATCTTCTTATTATTGAACGGCAGTCCCCCAAGAACTCTCTCGCTTCGCGCGATTTCGAGGGATACAATGCGGGCATTCGCACCTGCTGGCGGAGCATTTGCTGCTGCGAAAAGGGTAATCAAAATGAAATTTCACATCAAAGAGTTTCGAGTCCGTGAAGGGAAGAAAGTCACACTGAAGAAATGGCCGTCGAAGGTGCACCCGCTTTACAAGTCGAAGGAGCACTATGAAGAGCTCCTTGCGAACCACATTCAGCGACTGAGTGAGTTGCAACGCCTTCTCTACGCGCACGGCCGTTACGCGGTGCTGCTGATATTCCAGGCCATGGACGCCGCCGGCAAGGACGGAGCCATCGCTCACGTAATGTCGGGCGTCAATCCACAGGGTTGCGAGGTTTTCAGCTTCAAGCACCCCAGCGCCGAGGAACTAAGTCACGATTTCCTGTGGCGCACCACCTGCCGCCTGCCGGAGCGCGGCCGGCTGGGTATCTTCAACCGCTCCTATTATGAGGAAGTCCTGGTGGTCCGCGTGCATCCCGAGATTCTGCGCAGCCAGGGACTTCCGGACGAGTGCATCAACTTGAAGACGATCTGGCAGGAACGGTATGGATCGATCGTAAACATGGAGCAGCACCTCCATCGAAATGGCACCCGGATCATCAAGTTCTTTCTCCATCTATCCAAAGAGGAACAGCGAAAACGGTTCCTGGAGCGCATTGATGAGCGGGAAAAGAACTGGAAGTTCAGCCTGGACGACATGGCGGAGCGCAAGTTCTGGAAACAGTACATGGATGCCTATGAGGATTGTCTCAGCGCCACCAGCACCCCCGACGCCCCCTGGTACGTTGTCCCGGCGGACGACAAGGAGAACGCCCGCCTGATCATTTCTCATGTGATCATCGACACGCTCAGCAACCTTAAAATGTCTTACCCGGAACCCAACGCCGCTTTCCGCCGGGAATTGGGCTCGATGCGCCGGCTGCTTGCAAAGTAAATTCCTGCGAGCAGCGCCATTTAAGCGACTCGCTTCCCGGGACCGCATTCGCTACAATGCAGTTCTATGTTCCGGCCGCGATGATGTAGCACCGATCCGGCTTCCGGCCTGTGGCACACGATCACCATGCACGGCAGCGGCCGCAGGAACACCGGCGCAACGGAGAGACAAGAAACGCTTGAGCACTTCCATTCCTGACACCCCTCATTCGGCAAATGTGCCAATTACCATCAGGAGTCTCGCCAAGATCACACTATGGCCGCTAGTGGCCGCAACCTTTTTCATGGTCTCCGGCGGCGCCTACGGCACGGAAGATATTGTGCACGGCTGGGGTTACGAACGCGCGCTGGTGATCCTGGCGTTGACGCCTCTGGTATGGAGCTACCCGACGGCGCTGATGATCGGTGAGCTTTCGAGCGCCCTGCCTGCCGAAGGCGGTTTCTACGCCTGGGTGCGCGAAGGGCTCGGAAGCTTCTGGGGATTCCAGGAAGCATGGCTATCGCTTGCTGCCAGCATCTTTGACATGGCAATTTATCCCACGCTGTTTGTCGCCTATCTCGAAAGGGTCGCGCCCTGGGTGGGTGTGGGGCACAGGGGAATAGTAATCGGGCTTCTGATGATCCTGGCCTGTACCGTGCTGAACCTGGCGGGCATCCATACGGTAGGCATCACATCGTTCTGGCTTTTCCTGGTGATTTCCGGGCCCTTTGCGTTGATCGTGCTGATTGCGCCTTTCAAAACGGGGACGCTTGCGCATGTGGCGTCCGCCCCGGTAACAACAACGGTCGGTCTGCTGGGCGGAACACTGGTGGCCATGTGGAATTATATGGGTTGGGACAACGCCTCGACGATCGCGCGCGGGGTTGAGCGTCCCGAGCGAACCTACCCGCGGGCGATGATCATCTCCGTAACGCTGGTGGCGCTGACTTATCTTCTGCCGGTTTCGGCGGTCTGGATGACCGGCCTGCCTTCTTCGGCATTTGAAACCGGTTCGTGGGCAACTGTGGCGGGGCTGGTGGGAGGCCCCTGGCTACGCGCGTTGCTGGTGCTGGGAGGAATGGTCAGCGGGTTTGGCATTTTCAACGCGCTGGTGATGAGCTATTCTCGCCTGCCGCTGGCCATGGCGCAGGACGGAATGCTGCCGCGCATCTTTACAAGAGTACATCCGAAAACCAAGGCTCCGTGGGTCGCCATTCTGGCATGCGCGGCCGGATGGGCGTTGTGCCTGGGCCTGGGTTTTGAAAGCCTGGTCACGCTCGACATCATGCTCTACGGCGCAAGCCTGGTGCTGGAGTTTGCAGCGCTGGTGGCGCTCCGCGTCAGACGGCCTGAAATGCCGCGCCCGTTCCGCGTCCCGGGCGGACTTGCCGGCGCCATCCTGGTCGGCGTTTTCCCAACCTTTCTGCTGACGTTTTCACTCATTCGCAGCCAGCATGAGACCATTTTTGGCATGAATGGATTGCATTTCGGTTTGCTCGCCATAGTGGCTGGTTTTGCGGCCTACTACGCCACTGCGCCACTGCGCCGGCGGCGCCCGGCACAGGCGGCACAGCCGGACCAAATCACGCGGTCGGAGTCAGCGGATGTCTGACCGCAGGCGCTTTGACAACGGGCAGAGCACGGCCAATCGAAGCACGCATTGACCGTGGGTGCTCGCCCTCATTTCAGAGAATCACTTCGCAGAGTCTGCCCCACAACGTAGAGAGCCTTCCCGCCCGCTGACCGAGGCTGGAATGGCTGGCGCTGTGCCCGGATTGATAGCCGATATCAGTTTCACAGCAACTTCTAGAGTTTCTTTCCGTTCGCAGTTTCGAGATACGTCTCGGGAACCGGCCGGCTCAGGTAAACGCTGAAATCCTTCACCTGATCGAGCGCGAAGGCGCCAGTTCCGGGCTGCGTCTTGACGTGGAGGAAATCAGCGCGCTCCACGTCTTCCAGAACGAAAGCGGGACGCGCATCTTCTTTCATCGTGCGCACCTCGACGTCGCTCACCTGAAGATCCTTGATGTGCCGGAAGTAAAACCCGTACGCGGGCATCGGCCCGAACATGGTGGGCTCAGGATAAGCATTCTCTTTTTCCGCAGGCTTGATGGCAGCATCTTCGCTCGTGCCACCGCCCTGGTTATAGATGATGATGTCGCTGAGCCGCACATCTTCAATTGCATGGCCGGGAATGCCGCTCAGGATCGAACAATAACGGCCACCTGTGTCGTGCGCCACAAGGTTGCTGATGCTGACGCGCCGCAACTGGCCGATGGCTCTGCCCTCCGGCCCCCGCATCCGGCTGCCCAGACGCATAAAGATGGGCAGGTCCGGTATATCGCGCATGGTGATGTTGCTGATGGCAATATCTTCCAGCAGCGCGCCGTCCACCGTCTCCAGGGCCAGGCCTCGACAATGCTCAAAAACGCAATTGGAGATGGTGATGTTCTTGAAACCACCGTTCGATTCCGTGCCGCACTTGATGCGGCCGGTGGGGAAACGCCGCTCGCCTTCCGGCCAGCGCTTGAAGGTGCCATCGAGCACCGTCCCAAGCTGGTAACCGCCGGTGACAAGACAGTTGACGACGGTTAAGTTCTCCGTGGGGCGCGCGTAGCCCAACGCCCAGGAACTCTTGGGGCAGATGCCGTCATCCCACGGCGAGTTCACCGTCAGGTTTGAAACGCGCACATTGCGGCAGCAATCGATGTCAATACCATCGCGGTTGGTATCAAAAACCACGTTGTCTACGGTGAAGTTATCTACACCAGTGGCAAGCACACAGAAGTGGCCGCCCTGCAGGACGGAAATATCGCGAAGGGTAACATTGTGACAATTCTTCAGGCTGATGGTTTTGTCTCCCACTCCGGGGTTCGACTCTCCGGGACCGCGCGTGAGGCCCTTGCCATAGATGAGACCGGGGCCAAGAATCGACACGTCATGAAGTCCCACGCCCCACAACAGGGCGTTGTGCCAGTGCCGGTGGCCATAATCTTCATACTTGCCGGCTTCCGGATTTTCTTCCGCAGCATCGTAGTTGCCGCCCTGCCCTGTCTCGCCGCCCAGGATGGTGGCGCCGCGGTCGAGATAAAGCGCAACGTTACTCTTCAAATGAATCGAGTAGCAGAGATAAGTGCCCGCCGGAAAAAATACAGTCCCGCCACCGCCGGCGGCTGCCGCTTCAATCGCTTTGTTGATGGCCGGAGTGTCAACCGTCTTGCCGTCGCCCGAGGCACCCATCGCACGCACGTTGAACACGACCGCACCATGCATAGGGTTCGGAATGCCGGGCATCGGCACACCTGCGGGAAGCCCCTGCCCTGCCGCACGGCTTACGCCCGGGAGCACAAGATCCGCTGCCGCCAGTCCCGCTCCAAGTCCGAACATTTTGTGGAGAGCCTGCCGCTTGCTGATATTGATGTTCGCAGTGTGGTCAGTCATCACGAATCCTTTCTGCCTTAAGAATATGGAACACCCGCACCCGCCCTGGATATGATCGCGAGGACGCCATCATATCCGCCGTGGCAATGATATGCAACACCGTAAAGGAAAAACAGACTTGAGAGAAACGGCTTTGGATGGGCGCCACTGCAACAACGCTGGACTCGTGCGGTGCGGTTGCGAATAGTCAGGGGAGCAATTCGAATACGCGGAGAGACTCTTTTCCCTTAATTGGCATCAAAGAAGATACTTCGTAGTTTATGCAAGCAGTGACGCTTGCGACCGGGGGCAAAGGACACACGAAAATGAGACGTTCCCAGAAGTTGATGCTGGCAGCTTTGCTGCTCCTGGTAGGCGCAGCGGTGGCAGGCCTGTTGCTGACGGGCGGCACGGCGGACAACGGCCCGCTAGCCAGAAGCCACGAGAGCACAGGTGCTGATGAGGCGCGCCTGCTGGACCAGCATTTGCTGGCCACGGCAGACAGCCTGGCAACCATCGCGACCACGCACGGCGAGCGGAGCCTTTCTCAGAACGCCGTGCGTCTGGCAGACCGCGACGTGGATCTGGCGTTTTCTAACGCTCTTCGTAGCGCCAGCCAGCAGCCCGCTCCCTCCACCGGCAAGGTGGGCACACTGGAAAATCGCGTTGCACAAATCCAGTCCGCCATCGCGACGACGAACCAGGAAATTAAAGCTCTCGAGTCGGAGGCTGCCCACGCACGGGGTAAGCGGCTGGTTCATCTGCACGGCCGTATTGAACTGGCCCAGGCTGAACTCGCGCTCGATAAGGATGAACTCTCCGACGCCAACCGAGACCTGGCTTCTGCGGCCGGCACTTACAGCCACCTCGAAGATCTTTGGAAGCAACACGAAGCAACACAGCATGGCAAAGAATCTGCCAAATCTGTATCAAACACCAACAATCAAAATCTGGCGCCGGGGGTGGGCAGAGGGATGGTGGCTGGGTGGCGGGTCTGGTCCACCTTCCATGGACGGCAAACACAGTTGCAGCGAGCCGTGGTGCAGGTCAGCCAAACAGAGCAACGGCTCTCCAAGGAAAGGCAGGCGCTTCAGCAACAAGTTCAGGCGGAAGAGTCACAGAAGCAAGAATTGGCAAAGAAGGCGAACGACAATCTGGTCGTCGAGCAACCTGAAAATGGTGCAAATCCCAGGCTCGAAACCAACACCGCACTTTCGTTGATCCATAAGCTATCCCTGGATGAAAAAACCCTTTCAGACCTGAACAGCCGAATCCAGGACCTCCAACAGTTGAACACAACTTACGGAGACTGGATCGGGCTGCTGAAAAACCAGGAGCGCGCGGCCCTGCATGGCATGATCAAATCCGTTCTCTGGATTATCCTTGCAGGTCTTCTGGTCTTCATCGCTGACCGGACCATTGACCATGCACTCGGCCGCGTGAAGCTGGAAAGGAAACAACGGGCAACTTTGCGTGCCGTTGCTCACTTCACGGTCAGGACAATCACTGCGCTTGCGGTTTTGCTGATTATCCTGGGTCCTCCCGACCACCTCTCGACCATCGTGGGACTGGCCGGCGCCGGCCTGACGGTTTCGCTGAAGGATTTTATCGTGTCATTCTTCGGATGGTTCATTCTGATGAGCCGTCACGGAATCCGCGCCGGCGACTGGGTTGAAATCAATGGCGTCACCGGCGAAGTGGTTGACGTCAGTCTCCTCCGCACCGTCCTGATGGAAACAGGAAACTGGAATGAACCCGGACACCCAACCGGCCGCGAGGTCAGCTTCCTGAACCTGTTTGCCGTCGAGGGGCATTATTTCAATTTCACAACTTCCGGACAGTGGCTCTGGGATGAAATCAAACTGATTATTCCGTGGGGCGTTGATCCTTATCCAATTGTTGCAAAGATCGAGGAAGAAGCAAAACAGGAAACCGCAAACAACGCCAGGAAGGCCGAACAGGAATGGCAACACAAGACGCGCGGCTACACGGTCAAAACATTTTCTGCCGACCCGAGCATCAATCTGCGGACGGTCGTGGATGGGGTCGAAGTTACCGTCCATTACATCGCAACAGCAGTGGAGCGATATCAGTTGCGCCTCAAGCTCAGCCATGCGGCCGTCGGCCTGATTCAAAAAGGAACAGACAGCACGTCCAGCAATGAACAACCTGCGGTCAGTTCATCCGAGTTGAACCCTCTTCCCGTAACGGATGCCTAGCAGAAACTTCGCGCTCCTGACGGCTGTAAGCTGCAGCACCCTCTATTGTAATTTGACCTGCGGCATCACAGGCCGGATGGCATCTGAATTCGAATTGCCCATCTGGTATCCCTTGGCGTGATTGGTAGTGTTCTGGTTGGGCGACTGGCTACTTTTCTCAGGAAACGCCGCCACCTCATTTGTATTATCATGGCTTGTCAGATTGCTGAAAAACCCGTGACCGGCAGCATGATGCCCTTTCGTTTTTCAACAATTTGCTATCTTAGCCAAAACGTTTCCTGTGGCGCGCTGCACTTCAGCGAATTCCAGCGGAAAAGAGACCAGAGAAAACCATGAAAAATACAGCGATCTCAACCGGCATGATATTTGCCCTCTTTTTGATTGGCATGGCAGCAGTTCCACACTCTGAGATTCAGGCAGATCCTGAGACATCGGGCTGGATTAATATCATGCCCGACTCGTCCTTTCACAATTGGACGCGCATTGCCATTCCCCCCAACCGCCCCTTAGCCCCGCATTCCCAGTGGAGTGTGGATGCTGCCGATCATAGAGTGATTTGCGCCGGCAATGGCGGCCATGAGTGGCTCCGGTACGACCGTAATCTGGAGAACTTTCTGTTTCATGTGGAGTGGCGGTTGACAAAACACGAAGGCGGCAAAGGTTACAACAGCGGCGTTTTCGTGCGCAACAACCAGGATGGAAGCATCTGGTACCAAGCGCAGGTGGGCAGCGCAAGCGGCGGCTACTGGTTCGGTTATGACAATCCTGCTGAAAAGGGGCCGATCGGCTTCAACTTGAAATCCCAGATGACCACAAACCCCGTGAAGCCAGCCGGCGAATGGAACGCTTTTGACATTCGCTGTCAGGGAGCGAAACTTGTGTTGAAAGTGAACGGAATTAAAACCAGCGAGTTTGACGCCTGCAAGAACCTTGAGGGCTATCTCGGATTTGAAGCGGAAGGTTCCAGAATCGAGTTCCGCCACATGAGAATCAAAATACTGAAGTGATGGGCAGGAGTCGGTCCCGCAAGATCCCAAGCAGTGCCGCCCCAGTGCAACGAATCGTCACACCTTGCTGACCTGCAGCAGCAGGTGCTGGGGGAACTCGGTCTTCAGCCTTGGATTCCCGGCATCAACGGTGCCAAGGTCCTTGTCGTTCTCGTAGTCGTACACACGATACCGGCCCGGTTCAAGACCCCGCAATTCAACTTCGCCCTTCCACATGGCGGGAGGATTGGGCGCGTAGAAAGCATAGTACATCTTGCCGTCTTTTCGGATAGCGTAGGCTTCAGGAAAGTCGTACCCGTAATTGTAAAGGTCAAGGAAAGTGCCACTCGAAAGCATTTCGTGGTTGTAAATGCCCGTCCACTTTTTCCAGATTTCTTCCTTGGCGGGTGTCAGGTAAACGGTCTTGAAATGCGGCCCCGGATCAGGCCACACGAACTTGGTGCCAACCACGCCGCCCGTGCCCACTGTGGAAGCAAAATCTTCGCCCACGTCGATTTCAGTGTCCGTATTCGCAAAGCGGATCTTGGTCAACTCAACGTGATCACCGTAAACCGCGGCTTGCGGCCCCAGCAGCGCCTTGTACATCTTGATCCGCCGCCGCACCTGGACTGATCCCACCGGGTCCGCCGTCACGGCCTGATTCATGAAGGGCAACCAGGCAAAATTGGGCGGCGCGCCGCACGGGCAAATCTGCGTGATGCTGTAAGGCTTCAGCGCACGGGACGTTTCAAAAATCGCCTGGATCACTTTCGGCATGGCCAGGATGGAATCCTGCGGTG
The DNA here is from genome assembly GCA_021787735.1 of Acidobacteriota bacterium. GTDB lineage: Bacteria > Acidobacteriota > Terriglobia > UBA7540 > UBA7540 > SCRD01. The sequence continues at coordinate 11,072 of JAJYLL010000065.1, forward strand.
ACGTGTGGTGGTGCTTCGGGTTGTAGCAGGGTGGTGCGCTGAAGACGCTATCCATCTTGCTGCCGTCGTATCCCCAGCCGTGAATGAAGCGCTGGGTCAGCCTGACAAAATACTCCCGGACTTCCGGCAATGCGGGGCAAAGCGAGGCCACGTCGCAGACCGGGCTGATCAGTCGCGCGTGTTTGCCGTCCTTATCCAGGATCAGCCAATCAGGGTGTTCCTGCAGGAGCCTGGACGTGACTGCGTGTTTCCAACTCAGGTGCTTGCCCTGGCCGTCGTCCACCGCGAGCGGCTGCCACCAGAGTTGGATATAAAGTCCCTGCTTGTGGAATTCATCAGCAAGCTGCTTGATGGTGTCGCCGGGGAAAGTGTCCGGGCGCGGGTCCCAGTCGCCAAAGTCGTTGAACCATCGATAGTCCAGCGTGGCCCACTTAATTCCGAATTCTTTCAGTTTAGGAATGGTCCCCAGCATCTGCGCGCGGGTAAAATCCTGCTCATAACCCCACCCGCACCAACTGATGCTGTAAGCCTCCTTGCCGGGTTTCGGAATGTTCCAGCCCTCGCGCTGAAGCGCACGCGAATACATCCGCAGAGGCTTGTAGAAGTCGCCTTCGTAAACCGAGATGAAACCCTGCGGAAGCGAATATGACTCTCCGGGCTTCAGCACTGTCGCTGGCTCCAACTCCAGGGAAGCCTCAACACGCTTGTTGCTGCCTACCCGGACCGGAAGCGAAAGAACCAGCGGCAGAAGTTCCAGGTGGCCCATACCAATTCCAACTTTTTCTGTCCAGAAAGCCACCACAGGAATGCCGCCGCCCATGCCTTTCGGCGTGGGTCCACCCATCAGGTTGGGCTGCGAAAATGTTGCGGGAATCTCCTCAATGATGTTCTCGCCCCACTTGTAACTGGAACCCTGGAAGGACCACATCCGGTATGGCGGCACTTTGCGGTCAACCACCGACGCATTCAACCGATGCCGATTGGCAACCACACGGTCAATCGCGAGGTCCTTCGCGGCGATGTTCTTGTAAGTTTCCGTCACTATGGCCAGGTTCGGGAAATCGTCATAAATCTCCACCGTCAGCGTCTTCAGGATGCCTTCCGGGCTGCTGGCCGGAATCTCAATGCGCTTGCCGAGTGGCCCGATCTTGCCCTTGGCGTCTGATATGATCGACTGGCGGAAATTGAACGTGAAGTCCGAGATATGCTTGCCGCCGCTCACAAGATAGCTGCCCGAGCCGGAACCGGACGCCGGATCATCAAGCGTCAGGTAGCCATTCGGCTTGCGGAGAAAAGCTTGAATGTTTCCAGAGGGAAGTACGTGGAACTCAGCAGAGACCGTCTGCAGAACGACAGTCCCGTCGCTGCTTACACCCACAGTCACCGATGACGCATTGCCCGGCGTCCTCTCAGGCGTTTGCCCACTTTTGCACGCAGTCAATCCAGCCACCAGCCCCATACCGGCCTGCTCCAGCCACTGCCGTCTGTTCATCATGCCCCCCAGCTTTGACGCCCTAATAGTGAATGGACATTATACGGCCACGACACTTTGAATGGACCTGGACTTATCTTCCCTCTTAGCCAATCGCGTCGATTGATAGGCCGAGTGGTCTTTCGGGTGCACAGTCAAAAGAGCCGGTGAATGCTTCCGGATGAAAAGCCCAGGCTGTCGTTCCTCCTTCGGTAATGCACAGCAGCCCCTGAATTGTGCTGGCTATTCAACACACTTCAGCATCTTGCTGATTGAAGTCAAAACGGTGAGATCTGCTTTAGGAAAAATTCTGCGCAGAGAACCTCTTCAATTGTCCGGCACCTCAAACGTGTCTCCGGTGTCACCGACCCACGGTTTCAGCCGGGCGATCAGCTTCTTACACTCTGGTTGAAAATCATTTGACGGAATCGAGGGTTATCGGGACTGATTCATGTCGAGGCGGCGGACGGCGGTGGATGGATCAGGCACGGCGGCTTCATGCGCAACAATCAACCAGCGACCCTTGATCTTGCGAAGCACGACCAGATTGACGCCCATCGCTTTCTGCCCGGCATTGCTGGCTTCGTAGCGGCCCATCGTGTAGGCGAGGTCGCCGGAACAGCCCATCGAAAGTATCTGGATGAAATCGATGTGATAGCGCGCGTCCACGCCGAGTTGGACATAAGCCCGGATGGCGGCGCGTCCATGAACGATGCCGGAGATAAAGTGCTGCGTAAGATAGTCGGCATTTTCAGCGTAGAGAGACGCAACCCCGGCAGCATTCCCGCTGTTATAGTTGTTTTTCCATAGCACGGGAATCTTGCGAATTGCATTTACATCCGCAGCGTTGGTGCAACCATTCTGCGCCGCGAGGCCGGGACGCGCATTCACCGGCCTCTCCTGCGAACGGGCCACTGGACTGCAGATGAGAATGGTCAAAAGTAACAAGATCCTTTGCATCTCCCCTCCCCTGCAAAGTCATCTGCCTTAAAACTCAACTTGCATCAGGAACTGAAACTCACGCCCGGGATCGACGTTGTTGATTCCACCAAGCGGCTGCCCAAAGGATGGCAGGGGCAGGCCGGAAGGGGAGTTGCCGTACACGCCGTTGCGCCCCACAATATTCGGGTGATTGAAGACGTTGAAAACCTCGGCGCGCCCTGTCAGTTCAACGTTGTCACTCAAGCGAAATCGTTTCCCGACGAAGGGTGAAAAATCGTAGGTCGCGGAACCGCGCCCGGTGTCGCGGCCAATTACCGCGCCGTTGATCACCGGCCGGTCAGAGAGGATGCCATCCCCGTTGTTGTCGGCGCCTGTGGTGATGTTGTAAGGGAAGCCTGATGCCAGCGAAGCAATCCCACCGATAACAAACTGTCTCGGAAGTTGCCACCAGCCGCTGATGACGGCGCGGTGCCGCTGGTCGAGTAGGCTGTTCCCGCGCTCATAGGAACCCAGTTGGTTGGAATCGTTTGGATACACATTGGGAGCATCCATCTCAGCATCATCAATGGTGTGCGACCAAGTGTAGCTGGCAAGCAGAGAAAAATCGTGGCTGAAATGTCTGCGCAGATTGACCTGTAAGCCGTCGTAGTGGGCCGTACCTTCGTTCACATTCGCAATGATATTCCTGAAGCCGTCGGGGACAGGCAGGATGGGCCGAGTAAGATCTGCAACCGATGCCGAACGCACCTGTCCCGGCTGAGTCCGCGCATACACCGAAGGCGAGTTCAAGTTGACCGGGCGCAGGATTTTGATGGTCAACTGGTGGAGATAATCCAGGTCAAGAACCCATCGGTTTCCCAGAGCGCGCTCAATGCCGAAAGTGGCAAGTTGAGTGTAGGGATTCAACAACTTATCGGGATAACCTTTGAGCAACCCGGGATCAAAGAACTGGCTGAGAAAAGCGCTGTCGCCCGGCCGCACAAAGATGTCGCGTGGCGGGAGCGTGGCGTCGGACGGGAAAGCCGGCAAGGGCTCCAGACTGGTGGGGAAACTGGCTTGTCCCGGCGCGACCGTGAAATTGAAATACCCGGTCGGCCCATTCAGCAGCCAGTCGGCCGCAGAGTTCGCAGGAACTTCAGAATAGTAGATCGCGTAACTCCCCCGCAGGACTGTCTTCGCATCGCCATTGAGGTTGTAGGCAAACCCCACGCGCGGGGAGACATTCGCATCGCCATCCGTAAATGTCTGGCGGGAATAGCGTAGCCCCAGGTTAAGAGTGAAATCGGAACGAAGCTTGATGTTATCCTGCGCAAAAAACGCCCAGAGCCACTCCTGCACATTGTAGTCTGCGTTCCCGAAACCCTGCGTGAACTGCTGTACCTCATCGATGGTCAACTGCGAGACGGGAACCACGATTCCCGGTTGAACCACGAATTGACCCAGGACAAAAGGTCCGCCGAATTCCCTGCTGTTGCCTCCTGACGTCGAATGGATTGCGTCGATTCCAGCTTGAAGGCTCTGGCGGCCGCGCGAGAACGAGATTGTATCCCGCACCTGGACCTGATGGTCCGTCAGCAGGGCGCCGCGTGATTCTCCAAGGGTTGCCACGCCTGGGTACACAAACTGTGTTGAAGGGTCGGCCGGCTGGAACTGGGTGATCGGCGAACCCACCTGCAACTGCGCGTGAAATGAGTTCAACCAAGAGGGACTGAGTACGGCGGTTTCCGATAACGCAGCGGCATAAGTCCGCCGGCTGAAGGTCCGCGCGGAACTTGGGAGCGAGAGGCCACCCACGGCGTCGGCAGGGTTGGTGTCATAAGCCCGATCAAAATTGATGCGAGCGGTCAGGCTGTTGCTATCGCTGATCTGATGATCCAGCCGGGCAAAAAACAGGGTTTGCCGATAGCGCCCGGTAAAGACACCGGGACCGAGAGGCGAAGTGATTGAAGAGTCGCGGTCCTGATGAGCGTACTGTCCCGAAACAAGAAAGAAAGTACGGTCGCGAACAACCGGGCCGGAGAAGGTTCCACTCAGTTGCGCAAGTTGGTCGGCAGTGGGGCTGGTCGAAACCGGGTTGCGCGCTTCGATGCCCGAGGGGCGTCCAAGAATAACTCCTTCCCCGTGATACTTGTTGGTTCCCGTCATAGTCACGATATTCACGACGGGACCGGTGGTGCGGCCATACTCAGCGTTGAAGCTGTTGGGCAAAACTTCAAGCTCCTGAATGGCGGAAAATGGGACGTTGGTGAAAATCGTCTGCCGCCCCCAGGTATCGTCGCCTGAAGTGCCATCAATCTGGTAAGACGTCTGCCGGCGGCCGCTGCCGTTGACCACAAAAAGGACGTTGCTGAGGAACATGTCCCCGGTCCCGCGTGCGGGCCGTACCGCAGAGTCGAGCAGAGGCAGAGCAGTTACCTTTTGCCCGAGAATAGGCGTTGCGTTAATCTCCTGGAGGTCAAGCCGGATCCCGATCTGCGGAGAATCCGTCTGAACTCCTTCTGTGGTTCCTACCACGGTAACCTGGCTATGCTCCATTTGGGGGCTGAGTGTCACGTCCACGGAAGCTGCCACCCCCGCTCGCAGGCTGAGGTCGGTGACCCTTTGGGTGGCAAACCCAGGGCTGGAAACCACAAGGGTGTAGCGGCCGGTAACCGGCAGGTCGGGAATTGAGTAATAACCTCCTTTGTCCGTCACCGTCTGACGCGAGAGGCCTGTCGCAACATTCTTCAAGCTGATGCTGGCATTGGCGACAGAGGCTCCGCTGCGATCGAAGACACGGCCCTGGATTGTTCCAGTCCCGGAACCGGCCATTACCGGCATCCCAGGGAAAAAGATCAGCCCCAGGAGGACGGCCCCAGAAAAAGCCACCAGCCTGAATTTTGCAGAACGAGTAAAGAAAAGAACAATCGTAAACATGGGGCGACCCAAGTAGAGCCACTGGATGAGATATCGCAAGGAGGCCCGCGGTGCCGATGCACGAAAGCACATGCGAGGTTAACACGGCATTTTACACGAACGGGGACTCGGGCGGCGAAATCTTCCTGACCAGACGTTCTGTGGAGCAACCCCAACAGGCACGCCGCAACAACTCCATCCGCACGAGGAAAATATGCTACGCTAAGCGGACATGCAGGCGCGGAAGTACCAGGTTTGCAGGCCTCCTTCCTTGCCCAGGAGAAATGATGGCAGAGAAAGTCGGGATATTGGTTCGGGTGGATTCAGGACTGGGCGTCCTTCACCAGTTGACAGGAGTGATCGCGGCGCAGCAGGGCGATATTTCATCCGTGGCAATCGTTGAGAGCAGTGCGCACGAAGCACGTATTTATTTTGAAATTGAGTTGCCGGGGCCACCCGATGTGCTGCTGGAAGGAATACGAGCGCTGCCCATAGTGAAGAAAGCGGAGCCTGTCGGCACCCTCGACAAAATTTACGGCAAGCGCATCATCGTGATGGGCGGCGGAGCACAGGTGGGACAGGTTGCCATCGGCGCCATATCCGAAGCCGACCGGCACAACATCCGCGGTGAACATATCTCCGTCGATACGATTCCCCTTGTGGGCGAGCAACCTCTTGCTGAAGCCGTTCGTGCCGTGGGACGCCTGCCGCGCGCCCGCGTGCTGGTTCTGGCCGGATCGCTGATGGGCGGAGAAATCGAACGCGCCGTCCGCGAAGTTCGCGCGCAGGGATTGCTGGTGATCAGCCTGAACATGGCAGGCAGCGTTCCCGATGTCGCTGACCTTGTCGTCACTGACCCCGTGCAGGCCGGCGTAATGGCTGTGATGGCTATAGCAGACACCGCCAAGTTCACCGTGAGCCGATTGAAGAAGAGGTTGTTTTAGGCCGTCTCCGCGTTAGGAAATGCCCTCAGCCATACACGGGCAAAGCATCCTTTTCACACACTTCTACGAATAGAATTCATCGCGGTTTGCCTGCGGGAATCAGATACAAAGGCTGGTGATTGCGAGGCAGCGAGAGCACCCTCTGCACTTCAGCATCGTGGAACGCACCCATTGGTACCGCGCCGAGGCCCAGTGCAACAGCCTCCAAAAGCAGGTTTTGGGCGGCGTGCCCGGCCTCAAGGTGAACGTATCGTGGACTGCGCTCGGTCCCGTATTTCCGGACCATCCGCTCGTATACAGCGGTGATCACAAATACGGTTTCCGCTTCCCTGATCGCCTCCTGCTCCAGCGCAGCACGGTACAATGCGAGCCTCAAGTCTTCTGCAGAGACGCGGTCCAGGCGATGCCGGTCCGGTTTGTAGTGGTAGAAACCTATGGGCAGAACGACATAAATCTCGAGCGGGTACAGCGCACCGGCTGACGGCGCCGTTCGATAGCCTTCGGAACTTGTAATCCCCTGGGTCGCCCACAGGAGCTGCGAGAGTTGCCGCTCGCTCAATGGACCCGGAGCAAACTCGCGAGTGGAACGCCGCCGAGAGAGCGCTTCTTCAAGCGACAGTGCACCACTTTGTGCCGGCTTGGGCAATTGAATAGTGGCCGGAGACTCAGTGTCGCGGTGCATATCGCTCCCTGCTGTGGGCGCTACCAAACAGACCCACAGGACCACGGCAAGGGCGTGTTGAATTCGGGTCCTCCTCATGCCGGTTGCTTCGCGGTCAGGAGGTGCCAATGTCCTTCCTCTCCCTAACCGAAAGTTTAAACCTGTACGGCCATAAGCGCAGTGTGCGCAGAATCACAGGGTCGAGTGATACCATCGATTGACTTGCTTTTAGAGCGGATATATTGTCGGCTTCACCTTAGCAACTCTGATTAACTCAGGAGGACACTCATGCCTCGCCATAAGTCACCCAACCGGAACGAAACGGGAAATTCTGCACCGCAGGCAAACAGCCGCCGGGATTTTCTGAAAGGCGCTACAACCGTGGCTGCCGGCCTGATGATGCCGGGAGCACTGAATGCTCAGACCGCCGAGGCTCTGCCAACCATAAAATTGGGGCCGCACCGCGTATCGCGGCTGATTGTTGGCAGCAATCCCATATTCGGGTATTCTCACTTCAACTACATCCTTGACCAGTTGATGCGCGAATATTTCACAGACGGGCGCATTGTCAAACTCATGCTGGATTGCGAGAAACATGGAATCAATACGTGGCAGGCAAGTTTTAACGACAACCTGAAGCGCCTGTTCTCCAAGATTCGCGGGGCTGGCTGCAACATCCAGTTCATCTGTCTTGCCGCATCATGGCACTACGATGAGAAGATGGGGCGCACACCGGAAGATGTCCTGGAAGGAACCATCAAGTGCGCGCAAGCCGCAATGGATCTCAAACCGATTGGGATTGCGTTCCATGGCGGGGCAACGGACATCCTGTTTCGTGCCGGAAAGATCGATCTGATCAAAACCTACATTGACCGAGTCCACGAAATGGGAACCCTAGCCGGCATCTCTACACACAATCCGAGGATTCTGGAGACCCTGCATGAAAAAGGGTTCGGGAATGACTTCTACATGGCAGGCTTGCAATACCTGACTCGCCGCCCTGAGGACTGGATGAAAGAAATCGGCGCGCATCCTCTCGACGAAGGCTGGATAGACTCCGACCCTCCACGGATGGCTGCGGCCGTGCGCAAAGTGGACAAGCCGGCGCTTGTTTACAAGGTCCTGGCGGCTGGCCGCAAGTGCCATTCTGAAGAACAGAAGCGCCAAGCCATCGAATGGGCATACAAGAACATCAAGCCCATCGATGCCACGATCATCGGCCTGTTCCCGAAATTCTCGGACCAAGTCACAGAAACTGCCCGGATGGTGCGCGAGGTGCTGGCGTAAGCGCGACTACTCTTCGTCCCTCGTCTCGGTCTGTGGCAGCGGTTGCGGCCTGAGCCGAAGCTCCGGATGGTTCGATTTTCGCAACCAATTATTGAGACCGGGCAACTCGGTGGCTTTGATTTCATCCCACAGCTTCATGACGCTGTCAAAGTTGCGCTCTAGCGTCTCAACGGCTGCAGCCTGCGCCTCAGTCGGGGTGGCATCAACATCTTCCACCAGCCCGTAAAGCGAGGCGGCCTGCCCGGTAACGCTTTCGAGCGTGGGCCTGGCAGGAGCAGACTCTTCTGCGGACTCAGGCGCGCTCAGCACATCAGAAACTTTCGTCTTCAGGGCAGCAACTGGCGCCGCCGTCGGTGCTTTGGCCTGTTTTGACAATTCCGCCAGATCGGCGTTGAGCGCCCGCGCCTCGGCGATGGCTGTGTAACTGGTGTTCATCACCGAAACCAGGCGCATCTCCATTTGAAACGTCTGCTCCAGCCCCGACAATGGCGTTTTCACGCGCGGGTCCATCTTGACTGCGAGCGGAGCGCTGTAACTGTGGCCGTCCACTGTGAGGCGCACGGTGTATTGACCGGGCAGAACAAGGGGGCCCTGCGGCGTTCGGGGCGTGTCATGCGGGATCGCCGATATCGGATAGGAGAAGTGCTCGGACTTCGGTGGCGCGTAACGCAAGTCCCAGATCCAGCGGTGCATTCCTGCTGCTGTGGAAAGGACCCGTGGTTTCCTGAGCCAGAAAAGGGGGATGAAAATCTTCTTAAGCTGGGCCTCAGTCAGTCCCGGCTTGTCCGTGCTGGAATAACGCCGGACAAGCTTGTCGGCGGAGTCGAAGATCTCAAGCGTCACCGGGCCGCTCGCCGCCTGCCTCAGATAGTAGTCAATAATGGCGCCATTCGGAGGGTTCTGCCCCATCGGTTCGTCCGGTGGCAGCGGAGTATCGGTATTCGTATCACGCCGGACGCGGACAGCCGTTGCCAGCTTGAATAGATCAGCGGTTGATTGCTCGACTTCAGCGTTGATCTGCCTCAGTGGCGTGATGTCATCCAGTATCCAGAAGGAGCGCCCATGCGTGCCAACGATCAGGTCGTTGTCATGAATCCAGAGGTCGCGCATGGAAGTGTGGGGCAGGTTCAGTTGCAGGCTCTGCCAGTGATCTCCGTCATCAAACGATACCCATACTGCCGTTTCGGTTCCGGCGAACAGCAACCCTTTGCGGACGGGGTCCTCTCGCACGGTGTTGACCGGAACGTCGTCCGGCAAGCCGGCGGTGATGAGCTTCCAGGTTTTGCCGCCGTCGTGCGTACGGTAGATGTAAGGATGCATATCGTCAATGCGGAAGCCGTTGACCGAGGCATATGCCGTTTCGTTGTCAAAATGTGAAGCGACCAGTTGCGCCACTTTCCTCCACGGCGCTATTCCGGGTGGCGTCACGTTCTTCCAATTTTTACCGCCATTCTTAGTGACCCAGATCAGGCCGTCATCGGTCCCTGCCCAGACGGTGTTTACGTTCTGGAAGGACGGCGCAATCGCGTAAATCGCCCCGCGCACTTTGTGGGCATAAACGTCCTTTTCGGCGAGCGAACCCAGGCTTGCTGGAATTCCCGGATGCTCGCGCGTGAGGTCAGGGCTAATGACCTGCCAGGAATGGCCGCCATCCGTTGTCTTGAACAGAACATTGGCAGCGTAATACATCAGGTGCGGGTCAACAGGCGAAAATATGACAGGCTCCGTGCGGTCCGTGCGATATTTGCCCTCCATCACGGGAATTGGCGTCACGTCCTGCACTTGGCCGGTGTCCCAGTGGAATTTGGAGACCTCATTGCGGCCCGCACCGTAAATAATGTTGGGGTTAATCGGGTCAGGCGCAACATAGCCATATTCGATGACACCCACCGGATGCCAGTCTCGGAAAGTGATAGCGCCGTCGTTTCCGCGGCTCGAGATGCACACCGAGCCACTCTCCTGCTGAGCGCCGCAGACCCGGTACGGAAACGTGTTGGTCGTAATCACGTGATAAAGTTGGGCCGTGGGCTGGTTATACCATGAGCTCCAGGTCTTTCCGCCGTTGACTGTGACCACGGCGCCCTGATCGGCAACCAGTAGAATGATGTTCGGATTGTCGGGATTGATCCAGAGGTTCTGGTAATCATCGCCGCCGGGAGCTCCTCGAATAGCCGTCCAGGTGTTTCCCCCGTCGGTCGATCTCCAGGTTTCGATGCTGGCGGAGTAAACCACATCGGGATTCCTCGGGTCAACTTTTGGTACGGGCAGGTCGCCGCCACCGATTCGGAAAGCCGGACGAGGATCAGTGGTAGCGAGATGCCACGTCTCTCCCGCATCGTCCGAGCGGTAAATCCCCAGGCCCTTTCCCGATTGGTAATCGCCTTCCAGGTTTGACGCTACGGTTGCGTAAAGCCGGCTGGGCAGGCTGGGCGCAATCGCCACGTAAGCCTGATTCAGGTTCTTTGGCAGACCGTGGGTCAGCTTATGCCATGTGTTCCCGCCATCTGTTGACTTGAAGATTCCCCCGTCATCACCACCGTAAGAATTGTGGTCCTCCCAGGGCCCCTGGCGAGCTTCCCATAGAGTGGCGTACACAATGCTTGGGTTTGCCGGATCAATAGCTACATCATCGCCGCCAGTGTTCTCATTAACGTAGAGAACCTTTTTCCAGGTTTTGCCGCCATCGGTTGATCGGAAGATCCCGCGCTGGGGATTGGGTCCGTAGGGGTGTCCCAGCACGGCGGCAAACAGGCGATTTGGATCATGCGGGTCGACAGTAAGCGCGGGAATCTGCTGGCTGTCGCGCAGTCCAAGGTGCGTCCAACTCTTACCTGCGTCGGTCGATTTGTAAATGCCATCACCGACAGAAAGGTCCGGCCGTTGCAAGCCTTCACCGCTCGCCACATAAACGATTCCTGGATCAGAGGGAGCAACCGCTATGGCGCCGATCGACTGGGTGGGCTCCTTGTCAAAAACGGGTTGCCACGTACGCCCGTAGTCCGTCGACTTCCAGACTCCGCCGTCAACCTGCCCGATATAAAACACGTTCGGCTCACCCGGCACTCCACAGGCCGCTCGCGTCCGGCCGCCCCGGAATGGGCCGATCATACGCCAGTGCAGATCCTGGTACATGTTCTGAGGATACTGCTGCGCATGGACACCAAGCACGGGTAACAAGACAAATGCGGCGGCAGAAAATATGAAGATGAAATGACGCAAACGAATCATGGCAAACCTCTCGTAGAGAATAGGCAAGGCTATCAGGGATGATTCGAACGGGTTACAAAACAAAGGTCCTTACATTCCCTGCCTGTTAAGCAAACCCCTTACTTTAAAGCTTTTCGTCGTCAGGTGGCATGTGACAGGTCATGCGGTAGACGGTGTTCCGGCTGACCCCCAGGATATCCGCAGCCTGAGATTTGTTGTAGTCGGTGACTTTCAAGACATACGCAAGGTAACGCCTGCCAAGTTCATCGAGCGACGGCAATCCGGCAAATAGCGCCTCGATGCTTGTATTGTCTTGCCGACAGATACAAAGCTTGGCCGGCAGGTCCTGCAGCGTGATCACTCCGGAACGATTCAGTGCTGCAGTCGACTCCAGCGTGTTCAGCAATTCACGCACATTACCCGGCCACGCGTAAGCAACCATGGCAGAAAGCGCCTCAGGAGAAATGGTCAGCGTGCGCCCGGCTTCAGCACCCAGCTTTTGTAGAAAATGGGTCACCAGCAGAGGAGTATCTTCCGCGCGCTCCCGTAACGGCGGCAAATCAATCTCAATGACTCGAAGGCGGTAAAAAAGGTCTTCGCGGAATTTCCCCTCCGCCACCAGGTCCGCCAGGTTTCGGTTTGAAGCCGCAATCATGCGGACGTCAATGCGAATGGACTGGTTTGATCCCACCGGCCGCACTTCCTGCGCTTCCAGCGTGCGAAGCAGTTTGACCTGAAGGGCGGGACTCATCTCTGATACTTCATCGAGGAACACCGTGCCGCCGTTGGCGTCTTCAAAAATGCCGACCTTGTTTACGCTGGCACCTGTAAAGGAACCACGCACATGGCCGAAAAGTTCAGACTCCAGCAGGGATTCTGTAAACGCTCCACAATTAACAGCCATGAAACGCTGCCGGGCCCTTGGTCCATTGGCATGGATGGCACGCGCCACAAGTTCTTTGCCGGTCCCACTCTCACCGGTGATCAGCACCGTAGCTCGCGAATCAGCGACCATCCCGATCTTTTTGTAAACTTCAAGCATGGCGGGGCTGCGGCCCACCAAAGAAGATAGCGGAGCAGTTTCAGCGGCCGGAGGGACCAGATTGCGCGTTTCCCGCACCAGGTTGCGATTTTCAAGCGCTCGGCACACCCGGTTCAACACATCTTCGATTTTGAATGGTTTGGAAAGATAATCGAACGCTCCCGCCTTGACGGCTTCAATGGCCGTCTCCATAGATCCAAAAGCCGTTATCAGGATAACTTCTGAGTCCGGCTGGATCGACTTGAAGGCACGCAGCACATCCAGCCCGTTCAACTCCGGCCCCAGGCGTATATCGCTGAGGATGACATCGAAGTGGGTCGCTTTGCCCGCCGCCAGCGCCTCCTGCGCACCGGAAGCCACAATCACCTGGTAACCCTCGGATTCCAGTACCTCCGAAAGCAGATCGCGAGTGTCCCGGTCGTCGTCTACTACAAGAATCTTTGCGTTTCGGTTACTCATAAAACCCTGGAGTGTCAGAATCCCACCCTACACCGGCTAAGCGGGAGATTCAACTTTTGAAACACGAGGCGTGCCAGCCTCCGCCTCAGTCTGCTCACGGCAATCCAAAGGCAGAATGATTGTGAATCGCGTACCGTGTCCGGGTTCGCTCTCGGCCGTAATGCTACCCTTGTGCTGACGAATAATCTGGTCAGAAATGGCAAGCCCCAGGCCGGCCCCGGTTCCCACCCTCTTGCTTCTAAACATGGGCTCAAAGATACGCTTCAAGGTCTCCTGCGCAATTCCGACACCGGTATCCACGAACTCTATCACCAGCGCCTTTTCCTGATCAGGAACCGGAAAGCGCGTTCGAGTTGTCAACGTCCCCCCATTGGGCATTGCGTCCATGCTGTTGTTGATCAAGTTCAGAAACACCTGCTGGAGGTAACCCGGGTCAGCATAGGCCTGGGGGCAGTCGCGGGCCCAGTCCATGACAACGTGAATGTTCCGGTGCTGAAGCGTGGGAGAAGAGAGCGTTAGAGAATCTTCCAGAAGCTGCGCGACGTCAACTTTCTCCAGCCGCAGATCAAATTGGCGCGTCCAGGAAAGTAATTGTTTGACGCTCCGCACAATACTGTCAATCTGGCGCTCGATAATTTCTAGCCGCCGGGCTCCTGCGGCTCCGCCCACTCCCTGCCGTGCCAGCAACTGAACATGACCGGAAATTGAGTTTAATGGCGTGCCGATTTCATGGGCCAGTCCGGCGGCCAGTTGCCCGGCAATGGCAAGCCGCTCAGAACGCGCTAACGTTTTCTGTGTCTCAAACAATTCCTCGTTGATTCGCTTCAATTCTTCGTTGCGGCGCTCAAGCTCGGCAGTAGCGTCCTGGACCTTTTGCCCAAGCTCTGCATTGAAGCTTTCAACGCGTGCCAGCATGCGGTTGAGACGTTCAGCCAGTTGCCCGATCTCATCATGGCTTCTCACGCGGGCACGAGCCTGCAGAGATTTGCCTTCGGCGGAATCCATCACCCGGATCATTTCTTTGACGGGCTTGCGAATGCTCTGGAGGAAAAAGACATGAATCACCAGCATCAGAAATGCCAGGCCAGCAAGCGTCACCAGAAGGTTGCGGAGAACCAGGCGTTCGGTAATTACGCTCAGGTGCAGCTTCGAAACCTTGAGGTTGAGGCATGCAACCGATTGCCCGTCGTGACGAATGGCTGTCCCCATAATCCAGTAATTTCCGTCGGGCGTATCAATGGTGATCTGGTCGGGATCGGCCTGCTGATAATCGTTATAGTTCTGAATGTCTCGAATGTGGTCAAGCTCCAGAACCTGCCCCCTGGGATCGGTTGTGGCAACCAGTCGATGCTCAGGGACATGAGTAAAAACATCTGCCTGAGTGATGCTGGGGAAATCATGCTCCAGTTGCCGAAGCGCGCGCACCAGGACAGGAGGATTCTCAAGCGCGTGCTCATCCTCAAGTTGCTGCGCAATAGATCGGGCCTGCGCAAGCGCCTTGCGATAGGTGTCCTCCTCCACCAGTTGGCGGGTGAGGAGCATGGCAATATAAGTCGAGACCGCAACGACGGAGATAACCGCCACCGCGATGATGAGGACGATTTTGCCCTGTAATCCAAGCCGGCGAAGCGTCATGTTGTTACGCCTGCAGATTCTAACATCTAGCCGCCCCGCATGGAAACATCCGTGAAAAAGAACTGGTAACATAGTGTAAGCGGAAGGGTTATCGATCACAGGCTGAAAGCGCAGCCAGGCAAGGGTATCGGGTTGCCGATAAACCATGAAACTTCGAAATAAACGAGGCCGCTATGGAAAACCACGAAATCGCCGCTGTCTTTGAAGAAATCGCCAACCTGATGAAGATTCTTCAGGAGGACCCGAAATGGTCTTTCAAAGCCGCAGCCTACGATCGCGCACGGCGCTCGCTTGAGGACTTCCACGAGCGTGCTGAAGACGTGGCCCGTGATCCCAGCCGCAAGCTGACTGAAATTCCGGGCGTCGGTGAAGACCTGGCCGGCAAGATCAAAGAATTGGTCGAAACAGGCAAATGCACTTACCACCAGGACCTGCTGAAGAAAGTCCCGCGAAGCCTGCTGCAACTCCTTGAACTGCAAGGGATCGGCCCGCAGAAAGTCCGCCTGTTTCATAAGGAACTCGGCATCCAGACAGTCGAAGACCTTGCGAAAGCCGTGAAGGCCGGACGATTGCATGGCTTGCCTGGCGTGAGCGCCAAGACGGAAGAAAACATTCTGAAGGCGCTTGAGACTTTCGCGCGTTCCGCCGGGCGATTTCGGCTGGACACCGCCTATGAAACCGCCGAGGAACTGATCGCATACCTGAAAGAGTTGAAAGAAGTGGAAGCGGTCACGCCCGCAGGCTCGCTGCGCAGAGGCCGTGAAACCGTGGGTGACCTCGACTTGCTGGTAATTGGAAGCGACCACGCAAAGATTGCGGACCATTTCTCCAGGTATCCGGGTGTTGACCAGATTCTGGGCAAGGGTGCAGACAAGGCCAGCGTCAAGCTGAAGAATGGCCTGCAGGTTGACGTTCGGCTGCTGGAGCATGAAAAATACGGCGCGGCGCTGATGTACTTTACCGGCTCGAAAGAGCACAACATCGCGTTGCGCGAACGCGCGAAGAAGCGGAGCTGGAAACTGAGCGAGTATGGCTTGTTTGAAGGCGACAAGGTCCTGGCGAGCCGGACCGAGGAAGAAGTTTATAAGAAATTCGGTTTGCAATGGATTCCGCCGGAGTTGCGCGAGAACCAGGGGGAAATCGAGATTGCTGAAAAAGGCGAACTGCCGAAGCTTGTGGAATTGAAGGACATCAAAGGCGACCTGCAAATGCACACCACGGCTTCCGACGGCAAGACCAGCGTCGAAGAGATGGCCGAAGCCGCCATGAAGCTTGGCTACGAATACATCCTGATCACCGACCATTCAAAAGCCGTGACCATTGCCAACGGGCTGGATGAGGAACGTGCGGCGGAAAATATCAAGCGAATCCACGCCGCGCGCAAGAAGGTAAAGGGGATCGAGATATGGGCGGGAGCAGAAGTTGACATCATGGGCGACGGCA